>NZ_JAJLMN010000005.1 GCF_021730615.1 Lichenibacterium dinghuense | reverse complement strand
GCCTCCTCCTCGCGCTCGCGGCCGACGATCCGGACTGCTTCGCGCTGATCTGGCGCTGGACCTCGGATCATCTCGGGGTTCGCCACGACGGCCTGTTCGCCTGGAAGTGGGAGCCGGGGCGGGCCGTCGTCGCTGACCGGAACGACGCCACGGACGGCGACGTCCTCATCGCCTGGGCGCTGGCCGAGGCGGCGCAACGTTTCAACCGTGCGGACTACGGGGTCGAAGCGCGCCGCATCGCCGATGCCGTCGCGGCTGCGGCCGTTCGTCCGAACGCGCTCGGACCGGTCCTCCTGCCCGCCGCCGCGGGCTTCGGTCCCGCGGACCAGCCCGGCGGTCCGGTCGTCAACCTGTCCTACTGGATCTTTCCGGCGTTCCGCGACTTCGCGGCCCTGTGGCCGAAAAGCCCCTGGGGTGGGCTGCGCGCGAGCGGCTTCAAGCTCCTCGACGTCGCTCGGTTCGGGCCGCTCGGCCTGCCGGCCGACTGGGTGTCGGTCGCCGGCGCGATGCCGGCGCCCGCGCACGGCTTCCCGGCAACCTTCGGCTACGACGCGATCCGGATCCCGCTCTACCTCGCCTGGGATGGTGACGCGCCCCCGCCCCTGCTGTCCGCCTTCGCCCGCTTCTCCCCGGCCTCCGATCCGAGCGTGATCGAAGTGTCGACGGGGGCCTCGGGCTCGTCGATGGGCGGCGTCGGGTACCGCGCGATCTTCGCCCTCGCCCGCTGCGCGGCGCGGGGCGAAACGGTGCCGCCCGATCTCATGACGGCGCGTGACACCCTCTACTATCCCGAAACGCTCCGCCTCCTGTCCCTCTCCATCATCCAGGAAAGGTACCCGCGATGCCTGTGAAGACGACCCTCCTCCTGACCTGTGCAGCGGTCGCCCTGACGGTCGTGGTGCGCACGGAGGCGGGCTACGCCTCCGTCGGGAACGACGCCGCGCCCGCCCCGATCTTCGAGGACGCCCGTCCGGCCGAGCCGAAGCCGCTCCGCGCTGCCGTCCCGACCAGGGTCGCACCGACATCGGCACCGGCCGTCGCCCCCTTCGTCCTCGACGCACCGAAACCCGCCGCACCCACCGAGGCGACGGCGCCCCGCAAGGATGCGATCGACCTCGACGCCCTGCGCTATTTTGCGGCGCAGAACGACCTCGGGCGGGTGTCGGCCGAGATCAGGCTGATCCGCTCGAAGCACCCCGATTGGGAGCCCCCGCAGGACCTGTTCTCGGAAGTCGGGAGCGGTATCGACGAGCAGCCGCTGTGGGATCTTCTCGCCCGCCGCGACTTCGCCGCACTGCGGGCGAAGATGGACGACATCCGCCGCGACAAGCCGGAGTGGCAGCCGACGAGCGACCTCGCCAACAAGATCGCGCTCGGCGAGGCCCGCGCGACGGTGATCGCGGCGTCGGACGGGCATCGGTGGACCGACGTGATCGCGACGGCGTCGACGAACCCGTCGCTTCTCACCTGCGACGATGTCGATGCCCTGTGGCGGACCGCAGAGGCCTTGGTGCGCACGGGCGATGAGGCCCGCGCGGTCGCGGCCTACCGCTACGTCCTCACCACCTGCGCGGCGGCCGACGTTCGGCTCGCGACGGTGCAGAAGGCGAGCCTGCTGCTGACCGCGCCGGGGGGCCTCGATGGTCTCATCGCACTCGGGCGTCGCTCGGCCGACGGGCGCGGCGAATTCGATCAGGTGCGGCTCGACCTCATGCGCAAGACGATCGGCGCGGCGACCGCCGGCACCGTGCCGACTCAGCCGACCCCGGACGAGATCGCGGCCGTGACGGCCAGCGCGGCGAGCCCCGGCGGCCGGGCGGATGCCGCGCTGCTCGGCTGGTACGCCCGGTCGCGCAAGGATTACGACGGCGCGATCCGGTGGTTCCGCGCCGCGCTGGCGACCGGCCCTGACGCCAAGGCCGCCGAGGGGCTCGTGCTCGCGCTGCGCGACGCGGGCCAGATCCCCGAGGCGACCAGGCTGGCCTTCCAGTATGCGGATCTCGATCCACTCAATCGTAAGCTGATGGTGGAGGTCGCGGCGCTCGCCATGTCGGACCCGAAGGCCACGCCCCTCACCCGCGACGAGGTGAGCGCCGCTATGGCGGCCACGGACACCCTGAAATCGTCCGATGGCGCCCAGGCGCTCGGCTGGTATAGCTACAAGAGCGGCGACGTCGCCAAGGCCGAGGGCTGGTTCCGCAAGTCCGCGGACTGGCAGGCGAACGAGTCGGCCGCGATCGGGCTCGTCGTGTCGGCCCACCGCTTGCGCCACGACCGCGACTACGCCGCGCGCATCGAACAATACCGCGAGACCTACCCCAGCATCGCGGAGCTCGAAAGCCTGATGCGACCACGACAGGCCTCGCACCCGGCTGCGCGCGTCGCCGTGCAGGCGCACCGCGGATCCGGCAAGCGCGTTGCGGTCGCGAGGGCGAGTGCCCGCCGGGCAGCGCCGAAGGGCGACGGATGGGACCGCAGCGCCGACGACATCGTCAAGGTCTACAACGCGGGCCAGTACGACCAGGCCGTCGCGCTGCTCGAGCAGCGCCGGCAGAAACGCGCCGAGCCGCGCGGGCTGACTGTCGTCCGGGGCTGGGCCATGTACAACAAGGGAGACTGGGAAGGGGCCAAGCAGGTGTTCTCCGGGCTCGACGCCGGCAGCTACTCCCAAGAGCGGATGGAGGGCCTCCGCGTGATCCAGCAGGCCTATACCCCACCGCATCTGCGCTGAGACGGCGCGGCCCTGCCCGACGCGCGCGTCGAATCGGTCGAGCTTCATGGCTCATCCAATCCATAGGGCGTGATTACGATCGGCGATCCGGAGAAGGCGTCCAGCGAGGCGGACATGCACTGCGTCGAATGCCCTCCTGCGGGCCGACACGACCAATCGGCTGTGAGGGGATCTGGTCAGAGCAGGCCTTGATCGGCGTCATATACCTACATGGGTCGACCCCGGCCGGCTCTGGTGGTTCGGGACTGAACGTACCTCCCGTCTCTGTCGCACATCTCCTAAGTTCTGCGACACTACCCCGAGCCGGGTCCACGTCGAGGAGAGAACATGTCGCAAAAGTTTGTCGCAGAATGTTTTCGTTCTGCGATAAGTTTTGCGACATGCGCCGGCCTCTCCGGCCCTCGACCGGGGTGGACACATGCTGACCGGCTACGCCCGCGTCTCGACCGATGACCAGGACCTCACGCTCCAGCGCGCGGCGTTGAAGGATGCAGGGTGCAAGCGCACCTTCGAGGAGAAGGCGTCGGGGGCCAAGCGCGACCGGCCGGAGCTCGCCCGCATGCTGGAGCAGCTCCGGGATGGTGATGTGGTCGTGGTGACCCGCCTCGACCGTCTGGCGCGCTCGACCCGCGACCTCCTCGACATCGCCGAGCGGCTCCAGAATGCCGGAGCTGGATTGCGCTCAATCGCCGAGCCCTGGGCCGACACCACCTCGCCCGCTGGCCGCATGGTACTGACCGTGTTCGCCGGCATTGCCGAGTTCGAGCGTTCCTTGATTGGCGAGCGGACCAGCTCGGGACGGAAGGCCGCTCAAGATCGCGGCGTGCGCTTCGGGCGTCCCGCGGCGCTGACGCCGGAGCAGGTCTCACTCGGGCGGCGGCTGATCGACGAGGGTAAGAGCGCACGCGAGGTGGCGCGCGTCATCCTGAAGTGCCATCCAGCGACGCTCTACCGGGAACTCGCCAGGGTGCCGGTTTCAGCCACTCCATCCTGAACAGGGGCGGCTTACCAAGAAGAGGGGTAGTCCTGTCGCATCGAGCTGCTTGCTTCCGCGGCGACCGATTTCAAGCCACGGGTAAGGCTTCCTTGATCAGGGCCACAAGAGGCCACCGAGGGCCACTGAAAGGCCACAAGGGAGGGGAGGTCACACCTTACGCACTGAAGGTGCCGGGACGTCGCGAAACGCTTCGGATCGCTACGAAATGCTGCGGTTTGTTGCGGTCACACCTGTGCACCTCCGATGCGGGAAGCGGGAACCTGCCGATGACGAGCCCTGTCAACCCCGCCAGTACCGGCCTTGCGGGGCGAACAGGCCGCCCCTGGTCCGGTTGACGCCGCCCGGGCAGCGTCAGGCGCCACATCCTGAAAGGTGGTTCCATATGCAGAGGTTACGCGAACGGCATCGGCGGCAGACATCTGCGACGCCTCCCGTCCTCGACGCGGACCCGGCTCGGGGCGGTGTCGCAGAACTTAGGAATTGTGCGACACATCGGCGGCAGGCCGGTCCTCCATGGTGGCGTTCAGGCGCTTCCTCACCTTCGCGATCGTGCCCTTGCTGCAGCGGAAGGTGTCCTGGATCTGCTGCCAGGATGAGCCAGTCCGCAGCATGGTGGCGATGCCCTCGTTTCGGGCCGCATTCTCGCGCCGGCCCTTGTAGGTGCCGGCCGCCTTCGCCTTGGCGGTACCCTCGGTGTGCCGCCGGCGGCGGTCCTCGTAGTCCTTGCGCGCGACCGCGGCCAGGACGTCGAGCAGCATGGCGTTCACGGCGGCTAGCATGCGGGCCGTGAAGTGGTCGGCCGGGGCGGTGACGGTCCACGACGTCGGCAGGTCGAGGGCGACGATGCGGAGCTGCTTGGCTTCGATCTCGGCCCGCAGCTGGCGCCAGTCGGGCTCGGTGAGGCGCGACAGCCGGTCGACCTGCTCGATCAGGAGCACGTCGCCGGGATGGCAGTCGGCCAGCAGGCGGAACAGCTCCGGCCGCGCCAGCTTCGCCCCGTTCTCGTTCTCGACGTAGCGAGTCGCGATGGCCAGACCGTGGTCCTCCGCAAAGGCATCGAGGCAGGCCCGGGCGCGATGCGCATCCTGCTCGGCGGTCGAGGCTCGGAGGTAAGCGCGCACGAACATGGACCACCGCTCCATTTAAGGTGGTCTACTATGAAAAGTCTGTTTTGGTTTGTCAAGCGCCGGTATGGTAGACTCACGCCGAAACGGTTCGCTTGAGGCATACCTAAACGGAGCCATCTCACAGTTGAATTCCTTATTTTCTGGGTTCGGTGCAGCGCCTAGAGCTGTTGCCGCTCAGGTTGGGTCATAGGCATCGTAGCCTGCTGCAGCGAGATAGTTTCGGCACTCATCGGGTCTGAAGCGCGTGAAGGCGTCGCGGATGGCAGCCCACAGGTCGGGGACAGTGCGGGCCGCCGCGGTGCGCAGCAGGGCCTTCAGCTTTGCGAAGGCTTGCTCGATCGGGTTGAAGTCCGGGCTGTAGGCCGGAAGGTAGAGCAGCTTCGCCCCCGCCGCTTTGATGGCCTGCCGGACGCCGGTCACCTTGTGGGCCGCGAGGTTGTCCATGACGACCGTGTCACCTGGTTTGAGCGCGGGCACGAGCGTGCCGGTGACGTAGCATAGGAACCGCGTCCCGTTTGTGGCCCCGTCCATGAGGTCGATCGCGAAGGGACCGCTCGCCCGCAGGGCGGCCGTGACGGTGGTGGTCTTGTAGTGGCCGTGGGGCACCGCGATGCGGCAGCGCTCGCCCCGCGGAGCCCGCCCGTAACGCCGCTCCATGTTGGTGGCGGTGGCGGTCTCGTCCAGGAACACGACGCGATCAGGGTCGATGTCGAGTTGCCCTCGAACCAGGCCTCGCGTGCCTCCATCACGTCGGGCCTGTCCTGTTCGGCGGCGTGCAGATCCCCTTTTTACGGGTGATGCCGTGACGCCGGAAGAAGCGGGACAGCCCGCTCAGGCTTGCCGTGGCGCCGCTTTCCCCCAGCACGTCCCTCACCTCGCGCAGATAGATCTGCGGGCGCGCCTCGTAGGCCTTCAGGATGGCGGCCGAATGGGCCTCAGTTCGGTGGGAGTGCCGGTCCCCACCCATCGGCTTGGCCGCGATCTCGCCCTCGGCCCGGAAGCGTGCGCGCCACCGGATGGCCGTCGCCACCCCGACGCTGAAGCGCTCCGCCGCCTCGCGGCAGGACGCGCCCTCCTCGATGGCGGCAATCACCCGCTCGCGCAGGTCCAGCGACAAAGCTCGGGGCATCGGTCTTCTCCGTGATCCGGCCACCACCGAATCACAGCACCGCCCCCTGCGCTACCTCGCCCGAGCCAACCTGAGCGGCAGCAGCTCTAAATAGGTGTCATAGATTTTTGCCGGCCGCATGCTGACCGCAGTACGAGCGTGACGGGTTGATCCACATAAACTGAAGATATTATCGTGCGGCAATATCAGGAGCAAAGGTTGCCGTGTAGAACCGTACCATGGTGAACCGTTTCGTGGCCAAGCTTCGTGAGTTCGTCGAACTCACCGACAAAGAATGCAAGACGCTTGCGCGGGTGACCAGCAATCCTCGCGACTACAAACCGCGTCAGGATCTCATCCGCGAGGGCGATCAGCCCGGCCCTGTGTTCGTCATGCTGGAGGGGTGGGCTTTTCGCTACAAGGTGCTCCCTAACGGATCGCGTCAGATCATGGCCTTCATGATGCCGGGCGATGCCTGCGATCTCAACGTCGGCATGTTGGCGACCATGGATCACAGCATCCAAACAGCCACATCCGCTCAGGTTGCAACGATCTCGCGTCAGGTCATGGACGAGATGATGGATGCTCATTCCGGTATAGCTCGGGCCATGTACATCGCGCAGCTCGTCGACGAGAGCACGTTGCGTGCCTGGATCGTCAGCCTCGGCCGGCGCAGCAGCGCCGAGCGGGCAGCGCACCTGCTACTCGAACTCCATATCCGCGCCGTGCGCACCGGCGTAGCGGGCCAGGACGGCATGGAATTGCCCCTCTCTCAGCAGATCCTAGCGGACGCACTTGGGATGAGCACCGTGCACATCAACAGGGTGCTTCAGGAGCTGCGTCAATCGGGAGCCATCGCGTTGCAACGAGGGGTCCTGCACATTCGAGATGCGGCGGCGCTGACCAAATTTTCAGGGTTCGACGAAGGATATCTGCATCGGCGGTTACAGAAGCAGGGATGATGCTGCATTCCTATAACATTAACTGGAGATATTGTTTTCTGTTCACATCGTGGTACGAGAGGTCATCGTCGGCTCGATGTCCGGGGCGCTGGCGGCTGTGAGCTCATAGCTTGCGCCTCGCATGAGGCCGAGCCTATGCCGCTGTTCTCCATCCAACTTCGCAACTCGGAGTTTTACGCTCGCGACGACGAGGCCGAGCATGACAGCGCGGAGGCGGCGCTCGCTGCCGGTGTGTATAGTGCCATGCGCATGGCGACTGACGAGATTGCCCGTGGTTGCCGCAACGCGGCAATCGAAGTCATAGTCGAGCAGGACGATGGTGCGCGCTTGCTCAACTCTGTGGTGGCGATCTCTGTGTCACCTTTGATTGTGGCAGATAGACCGATCTTTAGGGATCTATGATTGGTCAGCTTTTAAGCTTTCTGAGATATAGCTCGTTTCTACGACGACGTGGCCACGTCGGGCAGTCATCGACGATCCCGGTAGTTCGCTTGAGGTGTACCCAAACCGAACCGGCTGGAGCCGCAATCTGACCGAGCCAAAGTCCGTCCGTCTCGGAAGCTAAACGATGCCCCAGCGAGACGCCATGCCCCGTTAAGGTATACCTTTGCGAGGCTGCACCGGATGCATGACCAGCTCGGTCGCGACCTCGTCGGCCTTGCTCGACCATCGCGCCCGGTGTCCCATGTCGGCCGGCGGGATCTCACCCACCCCGCCCGCCACGGTTCTGCGGTCGACGGGCGCGGTCCCGCGAGCCGTGGCGTTCATCGGCTCGGCGCCGCTCATGCGAGGTTCAGCGATTGCGCCTCATCGTGTCGGCCTTCCTGCCGCGTATTGCGCCCTATCGCGGGAGGGAGACCGGGGGAGTCGGGCAGGCTCCGGCTCCCCCGCGCATTCTCGGCGTCGATCGCCGGCATAGGGTGCGAACTTGCCCTGGTCAGAGGAGCTCAAGCCTGAAACGCTCGTCATAGGTCAAGGTCAAGCTCTGTCTATGACCGCCGATCGGCTTCGCCGCTTCGGAGATGACCAGAGCGGGGCTTTTACGCCGCTGCGGCCTGAAAACGGCTTCGGACACGCTTGCGCGCGTAGAGATCGGCATCGGCATCGTCCACCAGGCGAGCGATGTCGATGGTGATCGGCCTACAGGCGACGCCCACGCTCGCTGACACCGGCAGCCAACGGCCGCGGAACGCGAGGGGACGATGGAAGGCGCTCTGCAGACGAGCGCGTGCTTCCTGCGCCTCCACCTCGCCCGGCACGGGCAACACGGCCACGAACTCGTCGCCGCCGAGGCGGGCGCAGACCGCTCCTTCGGCGGTAGCGGCGAGCCGCCGTGACGCCTCGACCAGCACGGCGTCGCCCGCAGCGTGGCCATGAGCGTCGTTGGTCTCCTTGAACTGGTCGAGGTCGACCGCGAACAGAGCCAGGCAGGGCATCGGGCGCGAGGCGGCCAGCAGCCCGTCGATCTCCTGCCGCAGGCCGCGCCGGTTCAGCAGGCCGGTCAGCGGGTCATGGATGGCGAGCTCGGCCCAGGCTGTCTCCCGGACGCGCTCCTCCGTGATGTCCACCATGATGCCGAGCACGGTCTCGACGATGCCGGTCTCGTCCGTCAGGGCAGCTCTGGAGCAACGCGCCCAGCGCATCTGATTATCGATGGCGCGGAAGCGGAACTCTGCCGTGCCCTCCGGATCGGGCCGGCCAAGAAAGGACGCCAGGTCCTGCGGGTGCACTCGCTCCAACCACTCGGCCCAGGTGAAGGGCCGCGCCGTGTCCTCGCCGATCAGCATCGCGATCTCGTTTGATCCCTCGTAGACGTCGCTGCGGACGTCGTACCGCCATTCTGCCCCGTGGATGGCCTGGAGGGCGACCGACAGGCGATCGCTACCGCGAGAGTGACCGTGCTCAGATGCCCTGTCTTCGCGGCAGACCCCGAGGAGAGCTGCCACGCGGCCATCGTGGCCGACCAACGGGGTGACGGAGGCGCGCCAGAAGGGCGATCCGTCCGACGTCGGTGACGTCAGAGTGACGTCACGGGTCAGGCGCCTCGTGGCGCAGCCTCCCAGCAGGGGCCACAAAGACTCTTCATCACGCCTGTTCCGCCTTGAGCCAAGTTCATCACAATGTGCCCAGGGTGACAGCGTGTACATCAGCAACGGATGGGAACGACCCACAGCATTCAGGCGAGCCTCGGCCAGAGTGCCGTGCGACGTAACCTCGATCAGGAACGCAGGGGCGGCCAAGGTCTCGATATCGATCACGCGGGCGTCTCCATGTCATTTGTTGCTTCATCGAACGCCGGAGGTGGCCTGAACGATATGCAAGCTGGCGGTGCCCCTCCCGACTTGGTTGACCCGCGGTGAACGATGGGAGCCGTGGATTAACCTCGGTCGGTCGCAGGCCGTCAGCGACCTCCTGTCTGCAGATCCGGCTCACCATTTTTCGGTCCGATTGGCTGGGCATCGCCAGCACGTCGGAGGGGTCCTGCTATGTCACCTTGATCAAGCGCCGCGCGTCGACCCGGAGCTGGCGCATGAACGCGCTGAAGTCTCGCATGGCTTGGCTCCGTCCGCCGTGGCGGGTGACGGCCTCGCGGTGGCGCTCGATGCCCTCCGGGGTCCGCGGACCCGCAGACAGGCCTCTGTGCATTCGGCATCGCGCGCCCGCCGACACCGGCATGTTGCGGCAGGTCGCGCCGCTCCGGGTTTTCGCCCCGCCGGCCACCGGCGCGGTCGCAGCGACCACCGCATCGTATAACAGCTTTTGAGGTCGCACGGACACCGGCTCCCCTCGACGCATGGGGTTAACCGTTCGGTCCGGCATGGTGCTCCCCCTCCCCTGTCCGGCCACGACGGGCTCGGCGTCCAGCGGCGCCATCGGTGCCGCGCCCTGCCCGATGGCCGCTGGCGCCGGAGGCGAGGCGGGCAGCGCCGTCCCGGCGGTCACATTGCCCACCATGGCCTGTGCGCCCTCGTTCACGATGACTCGTTCGACCCGCACCGTCTGGCCCGTGCCCTTCCCGCGGCGGCGCTGTATCGCTTCGGTCAGCTTGATCAGGGTCCGGGCCGAGTTGACCGCGTCGCGGCGAAGCTTCGATGAGACGTCGCTCTGTTGCTGCGGCAACATCGCCCTGCGGCTGCATTCCACGGTTGCGACGTGCATGGCGACGGCGGCGGAGGCGAGCATGGACTCGACCTCGTCCCGCGGCGCGAAGGCCCGCAGGGCGAGGCCTGCGACACCGGCGTTGTAGTTGTCCAGCGCCGTGCCGTCCGGGCCAGCATCGTGCGCTGGAGCAGGGTGTCGTTCCACAGCGCCCACTCGCTGCAGCCGATCTCCCGCATGGAGTCGGTCGATGTTTTGCTCACCGTGATCTCGATGTTCCGTAAGCGGGGCGCCGAGCCCACGTTGCGCCGGGCTGCCTGGTGAGGCAAGGCGCCGGACGGCTCAGGCGGCCGCCTCGAGCCCCGGGATGGTCGGGTAGGCCCAGGGCAGGAGCTCGTCGAGCCGGCTCTGGGGGTGGCCACCCACGATGCGGCTGATCACGTCGCAGAGGTAGGCTTGTGGGTCCACGCCATTCAGCTTGCAGGTTTCTACCAGCGAGGCGATCACCGCCCAGGTCTGGCCGCCCCGATCGGAACCGGCGAAGAGGGCGTTCTTGCGGGTGAGGGCGAGGGGCCGGATCGAGCGCTCCACCGTGTTGGAGTCCATCTCTACCCGGCCGTCGTCCACGTAGAGCGTCAGCCCGTCCCAGCGCGAGGTCGCGTAGCGGATCGCCACGGCGAGCGTGCTCTTCTGGCTGAGGAGGGCCAGCTTTTCGCGCAGGAACAGGTCGAGCGCCGTCAGCAGCGGCCGGCTGCGCTCCCCGCGCGCCTGGCGGCGGGCCTCGGCCGGCAGCCCGGCGATCTCGTCCTCGATCCGGTACAGCGCCGCGATGCGCTCGAGCACCTCGGCGGCGATCGGCGACGCGCCCTTGGCGGCGAGGTCGATGAACCCGCGCCGCACATGGGCCCAACAGAAGGCGAGCTTCACCCGGTCGCCCTTCGTCAGGGCGCGGTAGCCCTCATACCCGTCCACCTGCAGCACGCCGGCGAAGCCGGCGAGATGTGCCATGGGCCGCTCGGCCTTGCGGTCGGGGGCGTAGACGTAGGCCACCGCCGGCGGATCGGCGCCGCCCCAGGGGCGATCGTCGCGCGCATAGGCCCACAGCTGCCCGGTCTTCGTGCGCCCACGGCCGGGGTCGAGCACCGGCGCGGTCGTCTCGTCGGCGAAGAGCTTCGTCGACGCCCGAAGGTGGTCGAGCAGCCGCCCGTGCACGGGTTCGAGCAGCAGCGCCGCGCGCCCCACCCAGTCGGCCAGGGTGGAGCGGTCCAGGAGGACACCCTGGCGGGCGAAGATCTGCGCCTGCCGGTACAGCGGCAGGTGGTCCGCGTATTTCGACGCGAGCACCTGCGCCACGGTGGCGTCGGTGGGCAGCCCGCCCTCGATCAGCCGCGCCGGTGCGGGCGCCTGGACCACGCCGTCCGTGCAGGCCCGGCAGGCGTATTTCGGCCGGCGCACCACCAGCACGCGGAACTGCGCCGGCACCACGTCGAGCCGCTCGGACACGTCCTCGCCGATGCGATGCAGCGGGGCCGAGCAGCACGGGCAGCTGTCGTCGGCGATGTCCACCACGGTGTCGATCCGCGGCAGGTGGGCCGGCAGCGAGCCCCGGTTGGCCCGGCGCTTGGCGACGCGGGCGGCGCGCACGGTCGGAGCCGCCGCCTCGGCGCTGGCCTCGTCGGCCGCCTCGGCCTGCTCGGCCTCCTCCAGCCCGAGTTGGAGCTGATCGAACGGCAGGCTCTCCGCCCGGCGGCCGAAGCGGTGGCGCTGGAGTTCGCGGATGATCTTGCGCAGCCGCTCGTTCTCGGCCCGCTCGGCCGCCAGCATGGCCTGCAGGGCGGCGGGGTCGTCGGAGGGGGCGGGCTCGCTCGGGATCACAGAGGGATCAGATCACACCCGAGCCCCGCGCGCGACGCCTTCGCCTGTTCTCGCCTAACCGGCCAGCCGCGGCACGGCCACCTCACGCGGCACGTGCACGCGCCGCCAGTCGAGCCCGTCGACGAGCGCCGCCATCTCGGCGGCGGTCAGCCGGACGGCACCATCGCCCGGCTTCGGCCAGCGGAACGCGCCCGCCTCCAGCCTTTTCGCCACCAGCACCACGCCAGTGCCGTCGAAGAACAGGAGCTTGAGCCGGTCCGCCCGTTTCGAGCGGAAGGCGAACACCGTGCCGCAGAACGGGTCGGCGCCCAGCTGTTCGCGCACCAGCATGGCGAGGCCGTCCATGCCCTTGCGGAAGTCCACCGGCCGGGTGGCCAGCATGACGCGTACCGCGCCCGCGGGACCGATCACGTGCCGGCCCTGAGCGCGCCGATCACCGCCGCGATCGCGCCGGCGTCGGCATCCCGGCCCACCCGCACCACGACGCCGGCGATCTCCAGCTCGATGCTCGCCTCCTCGATCCGCTTCCGGCGCCTGCGCGGCTTCGGGCCAGTCGGCGCCTCATCACGGGGCGGCGCCTCGGGCTCGGAGGCCACGATGACGGGCACGAACAGCGGTCGCTCGGCGGGCAGAGACGACGATGGCCCGAGGCGAGCCAGTCGGCGCCAGCCGAACAGCTGCTGGGACGTCAGGCCGTGACGGCGCGCGACCCCGCAGACCGAGGTCCCGTCCGCGTAGCTTTCGTCGACGATCGCCGCCTTTTCGGCCGCGGTGAAACGGCGTCGGCGCCCTCCGCCGGTGAACACGTCGAAGCGCTGCGGCCCCTCCGACACGTGCATATGCTCAGGTATAGACATGGATCGAAGCCTCCTGCGGCCTCGATCATCCATCACCCGGTCAGGCTCCAGAAGGTGGGGCCGGGGCGACGCTTACGATGTTCCGGGTGGCTCCCGGCGCGGTCATGTCGATCGACGCCGCCTTGGCCTTCGTGGTGCTCTTGCTCATCGCCCCGCCGCTCCCTCTGTCTCGACCATCGCCGCCCCAACCTCGCGCTGAAGCACCTCCAGCAGCGCCGCGAGCTCGGCGTCGTCGAGCCGCATCATGCCGGGGTGCGTCCCCTTCGCTCGCCGGGCCGCCTCGCGCTCCAGCAGTGCCAGCGTCGAGCGGAGCGGGTGCGGCGCGTCTTGGTGCTTGTCCGTCATCGTCCCGCCTCCCGCGTCAGTCCCGCAACCGCGATCAGGCATGCCTCGGCGCGACTATCGTCCTTCTTGCGGGCGAACCTGTCCGCCATGGCGGGCCACCGCGCGATGACTTTCGACCTCGCCTCGTCCTTCCGGTCCGTGCCGGGCCCGATGTCGACGCGTCGCTTCCACCACGCCGGCGCCAACATGACGATGGGGACGCCGAGCGCGCCGAGCGTCCCCGCCCGGATCGCGTCACAGAACCGCCCCACTGAGCAAACGACACTGAGGACAAGCTGCGCGCGCGCGTCGAGACGATGCTCAGCCTGTCGCTGGTAGAGCCGCAGAGCGCAAACCCGGCCTAGCCTGGCAGGGCTCACCACCCCCGCCGCGCCCACACCGCCACCATCCGAGGAACCAAGCCGCGACCATTGGCGGTCAGGGCGCCAGGGGTGCGACCCCTCGCCCATTCGGGTGATGCAGTTGACCGCTCAATGTGGTGGAATGCGATCGCCGGGCGCATCGCCCGCCCCGCGGCCCGCACTATCACCCTAACCCGACGTGGGCCGCGGGTCTTTTCGCGAGGCGCTCCATGCCGGTCCGCCGCATCGCCCTGCCCAGCCCCGAGCGCCAAGCTGCGGTTCTCTCCGAAGCCCTGCGCCGGATCGATGCCGCCATCTCCGGTGAGGTCGACCTCGACGCGCTCCGGCAGGCCCTTGAGACCGAGATGGCCAAGGGCCCGTGCCTCCTGGTGAAGCTGATGAAGGTGGGCCGGCGCCGCGCGATCGACCGCATCGGCCGTGCGGCACGGAAGGGAACGGATCGCCCCGACGGCCAGCGCGGAACGCCGGCACGCCCTGCCCGTTGTCGCCCGATGAAATGCGAGACGACGACGATGGCGACAGGCACCGTGAAATGGTTCGACCCGGTCAAAGGCTTTGGCTTCATCCAGCCCGACGCCGGCGGTTCGGACGCCTTCGTGCACATCTCCGCTGTGCAGCGCGCCGGCCTGACCGATCTCGCGGACGGCTCCAAGGTTTCCTACGAGCTCGTGGCCGACAAGCGGTCGGGGAAGATGTCCGCGGACCAGATCAAGGTGCAGTGAGGCAGCGGCCACCCCGACATCTGCATGACACCGCTTTAACCAACGGTTAACCATGCTGATCTTTTCTGTCGTCGCAAGCACCGTTGAACGGTGGCGACGGGGAGAGGCATGGACCACAGCAAGGAACAGGTGCGGTTCCACCTCACCATGCGTCCGTCGGACGACGGCCGAGCCGTGGTGCTGCTCCGGCTCTATCGTGGCGGCCACTTGGCCTCCGAGACGGTAATCTCCACTATTAAAGAGACCAAGGCGCGCATGATCCTGCTCATGTCGCGCATGCAGCTGTTCCGCCTCGGCTATGAGGAGCACGTCCCCGTGATGCCTCGAACCGCGGACTTCCAGTTCAAGGCGGCCTGACCCTTTCAGGGTCAGCGCCGGTCTCTTCGGCCGAGCGACGGATCGCTCCTCTTGCTTGATCTGAGCGTCACGCATCGCCGGTGCCCCCCCGTCAGTGACGAACAGGCGGCCGACCTCGGCCTCCAGCGCCGCGACCTCGCGCTTCAGCTTGGCAAGCCGCCGCAGCACCGCGGCGACGCGCCCCTCCAGCCCCGTCGAGGCTCAGCCGTCTTCCCGGTCTCGCCACGCCGCGTAGCGCCGTCGCAGCTCGTCCAGCGCCGCCGCGGACCAGGACTCGGCCCGGCCGTACCACGCCTCCCGCACGCGCCAGTCGTCCGCCGCGTAGCCGAGGTGCCTCGCCGCCTGACGGACCTGTGCCGCCACGGTCTTGCCCGCCACGTCGCCCGCGGCCCGACGCACGATGTGGGAGGGGGAAAAAGGTCCGGCTGCTGCCGGTCAGGAGATCAGGATGGCGCGGACTGCCGGAAGCGGCCTGCCCCGACGGTGGCGCGAGCGAGGACGAAGGGGCGGCCGGCGCCGAGCGACCAGAACGTGGCTGGCGGGGGAGCCGGAGCAGAGCGGCAGCAAAGCCGGACACGATGGTTCAGCGCAGGATCTCAGCGATGTGCATGGCGAAGACCTTGGGAAGATGTCGGGAGTGGACGTCGGCCCAGGCTACGCAGGCCGTCACAGGTGAGGGGGCGCGCGTCGTCGTTCATGCGGGAGCGCGTGTCGGCGGCAGCTAAACGGGAGATGAAGCGGCGGTTCAGCCGCGGATCAGGAGCGGACCCGCACAGGGATCGGCAGGACGGACCGGGAGAACCGACCATGCCTGCGCTGACCGAAGCCCGTTACGAGGCCATTCGATGCGCGAGGGCGGCCGCCCGCGCCGTTCTGGCGAAGCACCCGCGCGTGACGCTCGGCGGCGTCTGGGGACGCGGCATCGAGGCGGTCTCAATCGACCTGCGGCCCGAGGGCGACCGGCAGCGCCTTCGCCACAAGGGCGGGAAACTCGGCGGTGGTCAGGATGTGGCGGGGGTCGGTGGCTCGAAGTAGGCGTCGAGCGGGCGCGGATGTGCTATCGGTGGCGGCAGCCATCGTGATCTCCGTGGGATCGTGGTGGTCAGGGCCGAGGCAAGGGTTCCAGCCTTGCTTCGGCCCGAGGTTTATGCCAGCATAAACGTATGTCGTCAAGCGGTGCTAGCAAAAACCTTGGGGGTCGCCCGGCGACTGGCAAAGGCCAGCAGGTTGTCGTGCGGATGCATGATCCTCTGCTCGCGGCATTGGACGCTTTCGCAGGCGATCATGAAGGCGAGATCGGCCGTCCTGAGGCCGTCCGCCGTGCTCTCACCGACCACCTCCGCGCTAAGGGCTACCTGTCCAGCGGGAGCCCAGAGGAGATACCGGCCGCATCGCAGAGCGCGGCAGCAACAGACCGCTACGCCGACGCCGACCCGAACGAGGCCGTGATTGTGACGGGCGTCGGCCCGATGATCCTGCACAGGGCGGTTCGCAAGCGCGTCGACTGGCGCGAGCACCACGGCCTCGGCTTGGTCAATGTCTTCCGCGGCGCCGACAAGCAGCCGAGCGTGTTCGACATGGTCGACCTGGGCCGTCTCGCCGACATGGAGCGGTTCCGGTGACAACCGACGTGACCGCTCACCATCGACCCTTCCTGGACGTCACGGAAGCGGAGACGGCGGTCGACCTCGGCATGCTGAAAGACGTCCTGACCGAAGCCGCCCTCAACGCCGAAAAGCTCGGGCTTCACGCCGTCAAAGAACACCTCGCCGCGGCCCTGGCCCATGTCGCTGAGCAGGCCGATGGCGATGCCGAAGCGTGACTGAGGATCTCGCGATGACTGAAGGCGCCTGCCCGATCCCCACCCCCGAGCAGGCGCGCTTCGGCGCGGCGCTGGCGGCGATTGAGCGGGCCATGCTGGACAAAGTTGCGGCGGTCATCGCCGAGGCGCACGAGACGGCCGAGCGGCTGCAGCCCGTCCAGGACGGTCATCCATCGGCGCCTCTCGGCTACTTCCAAGCGGTCGCGCATCATCGGCTGTTCGCGACGCTGTGCGGTGCGGACAGGGAGACGGGCAAGAACGGTGACCCGGCCATAGCGGCCGCGGTGCTCCGAAACTTCCAGGGGCTCGCGAGGAGCTGGGAAGCCGTGCGGCCGGCGCCGGCGTTCATCCCGGAGAACGGCGGAGCCGGCGTCCGCTTGCGGAAGGCCGAGCCATGATCCTCTCAGGGCGCCAGTTCCGAGAGGGGCGCATCCTCGCCGGCATGGAACAGGCCGACCTCGCCAGGGAGGCCGGCGTCGCGCTGGCCCTCGTCGCCAGGGTCGAAGCGGTCGATGGAATGGCGATGATGCGGAAGCCTGACGCCTTGGCGGTCCGCTCCGTTCTCGAAGCCGCCGGCGTCGAGTTCATCCCGGAGGGCAGCGGCGGGGCGGGGGTGCGGCTGCATCATATGACGGCTTTCGAAACAGCCTTGGCGTCGCTGACCGCTTTGCACGGTTCCGCGGATCCGCTCGACCGTGTCGACGTGATCGCCGTTGGATTCTCGGACGAGGATCGGAACGCGCTGTCCTTGGCCTTCGGCGATCGCGTTTGGAGGGTCCCGAACCTGCCCTCGGATGCTCGTGGCGCAGAGATCCAGGATCGACTTGTGTTCCCGGAGCGGTTCGGCTCGTGAGCGCCAGCGTCGTCCTGTCGAAACGCGCCGGGGCAGGCCTCGTCGCGCTGGCGACCGCGCTGGCCGTGGCGCTCTACCTGTGGCGCAGCGGCCAATCGGCCGTGCATCCGCAACTGGTGGCTGAAGATGGGCGCGTCTTCTTCGTCGGTGCCAAGCTGGGCGGCCGGGGCTCTCTCGTCACGCCCTATGCGGGCTACCTCCATGTCCTGCCCCGGCTCGCCGCGCTGGCGACCTCGGCCTTCCCATCACCCCAGGCGCCCGGTCTCTACCTCCTGTTCGCCACGGTCGTCGTAGCCTGGGCGGCCGCCACGGTGGCGTCGACGGGGCAGCGCCACGCCTGGGTGCTGGCGCCCCTCATGCTGCTGCCGCCCACCGACGGCGAGGTCTTCGGCACGCTGACCAACGTCCAATGGCTGACCGGGCCGGCGCTCGCCCTGGTTCTGGCCACGCCCGCGCCGGCGGGGCGGCTGGCCCGCGTCAACCAACTGGCCTTCGTCGCGGCGGCGAGCCTCACGGGCCCGTTCTCGATCTTCGCCGCGCCTTTGGCGCTGTGGCGCCTGTGGGACCGCAGGCGGGATGGCTTCGCCGTCCTACTATGCGTTCTGGCCCTGGCAGGGGCATCCGTGCAACTCACCCTGGTGCTCTTCGAGCCTAAGCCCGCCACAGCGCCGGATGCTTTGGCGCCGCTGCACTTCGCCGCCACGCTGCTCGACCGTTGGATTGGCCAAGCGGCCCACGTAGGGCGCACCTTGCGGTCCGCCCACGTGCGGGATGACGTGGCGCTGGTTGCGGCCGCCGTTGTCGCGGCCTTCTCCGTCCCGCGGCTCGCTGCTCGGCTCTACCTCTTCGCGGGCCTCGGCCTGCTCGCAACCTTTCTGCGCTTCATCGGCGATAACGCATACTTCGACAACATCTACGCGGCAGAGCGCTACTTCTACATTCCTCGCCTCGTCGTGCTGTGGACGCTAACGCTGTGCCTCCTGCGGCTTCGCCCGTCCTCGCTGGCCGGGGTGGTCGGCATGGCGCTGATGCTCGCCGCCGTCGACCCCTGGACCAAGGAGCCCTATCCGCGCATCCCTTGGGCCGACGCGGCGCGGGCGATCGACCGCGGCGAGGCGGTCCGGATCGTCATCAACCCGTCGCCGGCCGACGAGAAGGCACCGGACGCATGGGCAGTGACTCTGGCTGCCCGCCCGTCAAAACCAGCCGCCGACAGGCCGCGCTGACAGGCCATGGCGACAGAGGACGCGCGATGACCAAGCTGTCGAAGACGAGTGATGCAGTGAGGTGGGGCAGAGCAGGTTGCAAACCCGGTGAGGAAGCCGACCTTCCTGTGAACGCCGGTGCCGAGTCCATTCTCGAGAATGGTGGCGGCGCCGGGGTGCGGTTGCGGAAGGTCGAGAGCTGATGGCGCGCGTACCCCGAGCCCCGAAGAAGGCCGCCGGTGATCAGCCGCCGCCCGCCCCCGAGCGCCTCAAGCGCGTCAAGCGCAATCCGGAATTCGACATCTCTCTCGGCGCCCGAATTCGCGCCGCTCGCCTAGCTGCCCACATGAGCCAAGGTGCACTTGGCCAAGCGGTCGGCATCAGCTTCCAGCAGGTGCAGAAGTACGAGCTCGGCAGGGACCGTGTCGCTGTGAGCACCCTGCATGCCATAGCCGTGGCCCTCGGCGTTCACGCCGGATCGTTCTTCGACGAGGACATGCCAGCGGCGACCGGCCCTATTCCTGACGTGAAAGCCGTCATCAAGCTTGGACAGCGCATCCAGCGCGTGCGCGACCCCGTCGTTGCGAAACGCCTGCTCGCGCTCGCCGACATGCTTGCGGGGTCGGAAGACGAGCAGTCCACCGTCACCGGCGACGGGGCGCCCTGACGATGCGTCGCCCCCACGTCTTCGAGCGCTCGGCACCTCGCGCCCGGCGCGACGTCGAGCAGGAGGCCGGCGCCGACTACATCCCGGCGGCGCGAGCCGCGATCGTGGCCCTGCCGGCGCTGTTGCGGGAGGCCGAGGCGGCCGGTGCCGTGACGTTGGCTCGCCACCTCGGGCATGCGCTCACCGAGGCCGAGGGGATCGTGAGGCGGGCGCCGTGTCCCTCTTCCCCAAGCTGACGACCCTCCATTTCCTCACCGGTCGTAGCTGCGACAGCCTAGATTTTGCTTCAACTCCTGAGCGCGTCATGCATCTTATGGCTGATCGCAACCGAGGAGCTGAAGCGTGGGTCGTCGCACTGAGTTTCAGCCGCGAGATGCGAGTAAGAGCGGTCGCGACATCGAGTTCGAGGTGATGATCGGCGCTCGCATTCGTGAGGCGCGCGTCGCTGCTCAGATAACACAGAGGGCGCTCAGCGACGCTGTCGGCATCGCGTATCAGAAGCTGCAGAAGTACGAGCTTGGCAAAGATCGGATGGCAGTGAGTACCCTGAACCGGATCGCCAGAGCGCTGAAAATCCATCCTGGATCGTTCTTCGATACGCATATGGCGACGTCGACCGGCTCTACCGGAAAAGGGGCTCGGAGATCGGCAGAGTTGTTTCAGCAGGTCCGTGATCCCCGTGTCGCCAAGACGCTTCTGGCGCTGGTCCGAGAACTCGGAAAAGGGGACGGTGCGGAGCAGCCTGTCACCGAGATTGTGCCCCCACCAGCACCGGCTTCACGGGTAGAACGCCAGCGCGTCTCCCTTGAACCGACACGCGCCGTGGTCGATCCCTTGCTGGCGCTGCTCCAGCAAGCCGGAACACACGATGCAGGTGCCTTGGCACAGCTGCTCGGGCGTGCGTTGGCTGAAGCTGGAGAGATCATGAAAAGCTCAACGAAGGCGTGACCCCCTCCCCCGAACTCGCCATCCTCCATCACCTCGCCGCCCGCACCACCGCCAGCGCGGCTGAGATCGGCACGGCCTGCGCCATGTCGCCCGGCGAGGTCCGCGGCCGCCTCATCATGCTGGAAAGCCAGCGCCTCATCGCCGGCCGCAGCGGCAAGGCCGCTGGCGAGAGGTCGCCCCGCCGCGTCTACGTCATCACGGGTGAGGGGCGCAGGAGGGCCGGCATCAGCGACGCGAGGGCAGCGACGGCGTGACCGACGCGCATCGATGTATTCTGAAGTAACGATCTCTGGATTATTCCTGCTCTGGCGAACAAAATTATCATGTGATGGTTGATGCGTGCCTGTAACGTGCCGGGATAGCCGACGCTGGGCGCCGTGGAACCTTCATGCCTTCCAGCGAACAGCAGATGACCACAGAGCAGCTCGTCGCCTTGGTCGACGCGACACTCTGCAGCCCCCACCCCCTCGCGTTCCTCGACGCTGTCGTGACGGTGTTCAAGTGGATCGGACGTCACCAGGACGGCACCGCGACGGCGTGGATTGGTTGTCTTTACGCAGAGAGTGAAATCGAGCTGCTGCTGGGCCTTCGGGCGGCGTGGGAGCGTGGACAGCGCTTGTCGCCGGGCGAGGCGGCACGGAACGCGGCGCGGCGCCATCGCGTGCTGGACGATTCCTTCCCTCCTCAGTCCGGGGGGCGGGCATGACGTTGACCGGCCAACAGGTGCGCGACGCCTGCCAACTCCTTCGCTGGGGGCGCTACGACCTGCAGCGCCGAACTGCACTTCCACTACACGTGATTGATAGAGTGATGGCGGCCGAGACCGTGATCGAGGCGACCCTGGTGCGCGAGATCGTCCTCAACGATGGGTTCCACCGTGCCGGCGTCGAGTTTGCGCCGGAAGGCCCGCGCCTGCGAGAGAAGCTGGCCTGATGCGTCTCCCGACGATCGCCCTCGCGACTACGCCTTCCGCGTCGGAGCGAGGGAGCGCTGAAATCCGACCGGATCGGCCGCTTGGTTGGGGAGGTGCATCATGGTGACGGGCCGGCAGATCCGCGCGGCGCGCGAGTTGCTGGGCTGGGACCGCGCCGACCTGAGCCGCCAAGCCTTCCTGCCGCTCTCGGTGATCGAGGTCATTGAGTATCAGGAGAGCGCCTCCATGTTGCTCGACGGACAGATGCTCGCGCTCAGGCGGACGTGCGAGCGCGCCGGCATCGAGTTTGCTGCCGATGGACCAAGGCTGAAGGTGAACACGTGACCTCTGCCTGCGCCCTCTCGGCGACGACGGCGTGACCGCCCCGCCGACACTCACCGCCGCCCAGGTCCGGCAGGCTCGCGCCCTCCTCCGGTGGTCCTCGCCCAAGCTCACCAAAGCCTCCAAAATCAGCTTCGACATGGTCATCAAAGCCCAGGACGACGCAGACATGGCGACGCTGTCGCACTCCGACGTGTGGGCCATCCGCACGGCGCTGGAGCGGGCCGGCGTGCGCGTCGCGTTCGACGCCGAGGGGCGGCCGGGGGCGGAGGTGGCGACCAATCAGCAACGCTCGTAGTGCGCCAGCGCACTACTGCAGCACATCGCTATCGTGCTAGCTCCGTATTACACAATGCCGCTGCATCCGCACGGTACAACGAGGATAGCATCATGTCCCGCACCGTCGCCCCGAAGAAGCCCCGCACCGCCGGCGCGCTGGCGAAGCCGCTGACGCCCTCGCCCGAGCTGGCGGCCGTGGTCGGCGCCGAGCCGCTGGCCCGCACCGCCGTGGTGTCGAAGCTGTGGGACTACATCCGCAAGCACGACCTGCAGGACCCGGCCGACAAGCGCGGGATCATCGCGGACGCCACGCTGCGGCCGATCTTCGGTGCCGAGCGGATCACCATGTTCGAGCTCGCCAAGGTCATCGGCCCGCACCTCACCGCGGCGTAGAGTGCTACTCTGCTATCACGCTATGGCAGCATCGGCCCAGCGCGCTACGCCGTTGGCGGCCTGCCGTGCTTCGTCAGTAGGTCGTTGATCGCCTCCGTCATCACCTCTTGCAACGTGATCTCACGGTCCAGCGCCACGAGCTTGAGAGCCTTCCACGCTTCCGGTCGGGCCCGGACCAAGATCCCCTTGCGTCCGTCCGCGGCGCGCTCGCGCGGCGCAGCAGGGTCGGCCTGGATGGCGTCAGGCTGCGTCGGCGCGGGGTCGACCGCATCCGCCGGTTTCTTCGCCAGACGAGCCCCGAGGCCCGACAATGGGGTCCGCTTCGCGTTCACTTCCGACCCTTCCGCTTCGGCGCCGGAGCCGCGCCCGTGGCGCTGCGGACGGCTTCCCACAGCTTGCCCATCTCGGCCGCCGCCGGGCTCGACGGCTCGAACTCGTGCACGGCCTGCCCGCTTGCCAGCGCGTGAGCGAAGGCCGCCCGATGGGTGATCTGCCCGGCCCACGCCGTCGCGTCGAGCCCGGCGAGCGCTTGGCGCGCCTCCGACACCACGGCCGGCTCGCCGAGGATGCGCTTGGCCGGCGCGGCGTTGATGACCGGCAGCGCCGACTTGTTCAGCGCCTTGGCCATGTCGAGCGTCGCCGCCACCGCCGCGATGTCGAAGACGGCCGGGCGCAGCGGCACCACGATGAGGTCCGCGGCCCGCATGGCCTCAGCGATGGCGGCAGCGTTGTGGGGCGGCGTGTCGATGAACACCCACTCGATGCCCTCGGCCTTGGCCTCGTCGATGACGGTCGGGAGATCCTTGGCGGTGCATTTGACCAGGATCGGCGTCTCGGCCGCGCGCAGTTCGTGCCAGAAGGCGAGCGACGCCTGCGGATCGGTGTCGATCAGGAGCGCCGGCTTGCCGGGCGCGTCCGCGAACACGGACAGATGGGCCGACAGGGTCGACTTGCCCGAGCCTCCCTTCTGCGAACTGAACGCGACCACGCGCATATGGCTGTCCTCCTACGGCGACACGACTACATCACCGTAGGCTTGTGCTGCGCTGCCGCGCTGTGCCCATCGCACGGCATGCCACAATGGGGACAGCGAAATACGCTGATAGCAGCCTACGGACGTAGCGGTGCACGCCAGATCGGCAATACGACAATAGCGGATCGGACGCCGTTTGGTCCCGTCCGGCCCTCGCCCTGAACACGGCCTCCTGAACCGCGATGGCCCTCTCCCGCGCGTCCTTCCCCCCCGCTTCCCACCCGCCGGCTTCGCCGTCTCACCCCTCCCCGAACCGCCTCGCGACGTGCTCCGGCCTCCGCGCAGGCTGGTCCAAGATCTGTCGCGCCTCCCCGCTGGCGACGTCGATCGCGTTGTTGAGCGGCTTCCCAGCGACCGTCTTGCCGGTGACCTTGCGGAGGCTCAGCAGGGTTTCGAGCGCGGTCCTGGCCGCGGCGATGGCGTGGGCTGTCGGCATCGGCAGGTTGTAGTGCGGTGCAGGTTGTAGGCAAGGTGCGGCGCCAAGGGCGAGTTGCGTCGCCTGATCTGTGCGGTCAAGCGTCAGAGGCTGCCTGCTGAGCGAAGACCTCGATGGTCACGCGGACGTCGCAGAAGGCCTCACCGTGGTCGCCTCGGATGCGGCAGCCGTGCCGAGCAGGTCGGAAGACATGAGCTTCGGACAAAACGTCGAGCACGATGGCGACAGCCTGCTCTCTGGCGTCGCCCAGCGTCGCGAAGACCTCGCCATGTTCGTCCGATATGGACGATGATTCGTCGTACAAATCGAAGTAGAACCGCGGCATTGCAATCCTCCATCGTCGAAATGAGGATGGGGCATGCCGGCTGTGGTTCAAGCCGGAGTCGGGTACGATGGACTCAATTTCAGGCCTATGCGCGCCCTGTCCTTCGTCCTTTTGCTCCTGCTCCTCTCCGGCTGTGCGTCGCCGGGAGGGGTGCCCTGCAGGGTGATCGATGTGACAAATGCGGGGCGGGCGCCGTGAGGGTCAGTTGACCGTCCGCGTGCCTCGACTCGGCATGATGTGCCTGATGGCCTCAAGGCTCTCCGCCACATCGTATGCATCCTGGATGTCGAAGCCGACCTGAGGAACGCCGTCGAGCACGACGACAGTGTCCGTGCCGTCGTAGACCACGGCGTAAGTTTCATCTCCGACCTGCATGACGTCGTAGAATTCGGGGGCGGGCTTGTCGGGCATGGCGAAGTCTCCGGCAAAGGAAGCTACTCCTTCAACCGATGAGCGCAACAGCCCACGCCTTCAACACCCCTCCTGCTCCGCCACTACGAGGCACGTCAGGTCGGGCCGACCCCGCCTCGCGTCCTCGGCCCGGATCGCGGCGAGGACGGGCATCAGCGCCGCCGCCGAGCGTCCCACCAGGGCCGCGGCCTCGCCGTAGGTGATGACGCGCCGGGCCCGCGCCAGCCGCTCCAGATCATCGCAGATCGCGGCCTTGTCGCGGATGAAGCGTTCGGTCGGCATCAGCCCATGTTCGACCGCGGCGCCATCTCCGCGAACCGCCCCGGATGCCCGAGGTCGGCGGCGAGCTGCGCCAGTGCCTCGACGGCCCGCGCCACGGCGCCGTAGTGCGCCCCTCCGATCGTCAGCTCGGCCATCTCGGCGCACAGCGCGCGGTGGATCGGCGCGACCTGGTCGAGCAAGGTCAGGGGCGATGTGAGGGCCGGCAGACGCCCGGAGCGGCGGGCGGACATCAGAACGGCGCCCCGTCGAACGGCCGGTCGGCCACGAACTCTGACGCCAGCACCGTCGACAGGAACGGCCCATGCTCGCCGTACATCACGTTGAGCCGCGGCGGCGTCATGTCGTCGAATATCGCGACGACCCTGCCGGTCGCATCCTCCCATGGGTCGAGCCCCTCACGCATCGCCGACCCATCGCGCAGCCGCACTGCATCCCCGAGCTTGTAGAGCATGGCACCCTCCGCTTTGTTCCCTTTCTGTTCTAGGGCGGGCCGGGTGATTCGGGGAGTGAGGGCCGGCGCGGCTGCACTCCGGCGGCAGAACGGGCGGCTCGCCCTCGACGTCGCGCCAGTTTGACACAAGGGCCCGGTCCGGGCTCGATGGAGTGTCGCGGCGGGGCTGATTCCCGCCGCCAGGAGATCGCAGCCGCCGCAGCAGGCCACAAACGGAAAGAGCCCCCAGGTTGGCGCCTGGAGGCTCTTTGGAATCGATAGGTGCTCTCGCAACCCTAAGCAGTCGCGAGATCACCACAGCGGCCACTGAGTCGTCAACGCGGAAATTGGCGTTTCCGCGAACGACCCCGCTTTGCCCCGGTGCGGCCCATGGGACGGGTCGAGAATGTTCGCGGACGACATCAGGCGAGCCCTGCCGGGCACGCCACGGGAGCGGCTTGCCGAGCTGTCGGCGGCCGTGTGGAAGGGCTTCGCCTGCGGGGCGCTGACGGAGGGAGAGGCGCAGGGGCTCGCCGAGGAGATCGCGGCGCGCAAAGCGATGCCGGTCCGGCCGGTCAAGCCCAAGCGCTGCGTCGGCTCCCGGCCACGTTCGCCGGCCGCGATGGAGCGTCGCCGGCGCTGGACGTCGTCGGGGTGGCTCCCGCCGCAGCTCGCCGCGCGCTTCACCATGGGCGAGGCTGCGGCCCTGTCGGCCATCGCCGCCGAGGTGGCGCGCCGGGGCCTGTGCCGGCTGACCATCGGCCACATCGCGGCGCTGGCCGGGGTAGGGCGCACCACGGTGCAGAACGCCATCCGGCAGGCCGTGGCGCTCGGGATCCTGACGAGCGAGGAATGGAGGCTGACGGCGTGGCGATCGGCGCCCAACACGGTGCGCGTCACCTCGCCGGAGTTGCGCGCCTGGCTGAAGATGCGCGACCGCAGGCGGGCTGGGGACCACCCGCGGCAGGCGGAGAGCACCGCCCCGCGGGCCAGCGCCGCCAGCGGCTTAGGCGCGAAGCCGGCCCCGCAGGGCACCGCCCCAACTACCGGGAAGTTCCCGGTGGTTGATCGGGGGCGCTGGATAGGCGGGGCGAAGGGGACATGGACCGCGCGTGGTGCTCGCTGTGCAAGCCAGCGCCACGGTGTCGCGCGATGAGCGCGGCCGCGAGTTGTCCGGAAATTCCGGACAACTGCCCATCGTCGATCAGCTCCCGAGGGGGTGGGTTCAGAACCCCGGGCACCCTTCGGATTACAGATTCTTCTCTCCCGTCCAGCAATCGACAAGACGCACTGTCGGGGGACAACGGAACGCAGAGGGCGGTGGTGTGGTGGAAGTGATCAAGGCTCCGCGCCGCCCCTACGAAGCCCGCTGGCGGCGTTTTCGGCCCTTCGGCGCGGAGTGGCGGCGCAAGTGCGGGATGGCTACCCACGGCGCCCGCATAAGACACGGTTCACGCCGTCGCACTGTGCTTTATGTAGCTACAATCAGAGTTGACACTCCCTATGTTGTATCTACAATCTGTCCATGATGATCGTGTTCGACGAACCGAAGCGCCTATCCAACCTCCGCAAGCACGGGTTGGACATGGACGGCTTCGCTGACGGGTTCGACTTCCGTACGGCGCGCCAGTTCGAGGCCTACACCAGCCGCACCGGCCGGACGCGCTTCGCCCTCATCGGGTGGATGGGCGGCGAGCTCGTCGTGGTCGCGATCGTCTCCCCGCTCGGGTCGGAGGCGCTGTCCCTGGTCAGCCTCCGGCCCGCCAGCCTTACGGAAAGGACCCTCCATGGCTTCGCATGAACACGCCCCCGGCTTCGAGCCGGGCCACGGCTACACTCAAGAGGATTGGGACGACGTGAGCGACAATCCCGAGCTGACGGCCGAGGACTTCGCCAAGTCGCGCCCGCTCGCCGAGGCCATGCCGGAGCTGGTGGCCGCCATGGAGCGCCGCCGCGGCCCGCAGAGGGCGCCGACCAAGGATCTTGTTTCACTCCGCCTCGACAAGGACGTGCTCGCGACGCTGCGGGCCAGCGGCTCGGGCTGGCAGGGCCGGGCGAACGAGATGTTGCGGAAGGGGCTCGGGCTGGACGCATGAGTCGTCAACCCGCCATCAACCATCCCGCCCCATGGTGTCCCGGTCGGCCGCGCGATCCGCCGCGGCTGTCGGGTTGGGGGAGGCCGCGTCCGTACTGGCCTCCCCCGGGCGCCTCAAGTTCCAGGCCGAGCCACGAGGTCGATGGTGCAGCGCACGCCCGAGGCCGTCAGGGCGTAGCTGGTGCGGGCACCGAGAGTGTGCGGCAGTGCGTGCTCGATCAGCTCGCGGCCGTAGCCGCCGCCCGGCCTGTTCAAAGCAGGCCGTTCCGTAGCCTGTTCCAGGCCGGTCTCGACCCATTCGATCGCGAGACGGCATTCACCGGCCTCAGCCCGTTTTCGCCACGTCACGGCGAGGCGCCCACCTTCGTGCGACAGCGCACCATGCTTGCGCGCATTGGTGGCGAGTTCGTGCAGCGCGAGCGCGAGCGTCTGCACGGTGGACGGGCGCAGGTAGACCTCCGGTCCTTCGGTGGTGACGCGCGCCCCGGAGACAGTTGCCCCGACCGCGTCGAGTTCCAGGCGCAGCAGGTTGCCGATGGTGATCGGCTCGGCTTCGGCGCGCGACAGCAGACCCTGCACCCGCGACAGGGCCGACAAGCGGTCGGAGAAGGCGGCGCGGAAAGCGTCGGTTGGGCCAGTCTCCTCCATCATGTCGTTGGCGATGCCCTTCACCACGGCGATGAGGTTGCGGGTGCGATGCTGCAGCTCGGCGACCAAGACGTCCTGGCGGTCCTGAAGCTCATGCAGGTCGTGAACGTCGATGGCGGCGCCGAACCAGCGCGTGATGGCGCCGCTTTCGTCGCGCACGGGGACATGTCGGACGAGGTGCCATCGGTATCCGTCCCCGACATGATGGATGCGGTGCTGTCGCTCGATCGGCTCGCCCGTGGCGTAGGCATGCGCGAAGGCCGCCTGCGTGGCTTCCCTGTCGTCGGGGTGGACCGCGTCGAGCCAGCCGAAATCGTTGACGTCGGCGTCACCCAGCCCGGTCGATGCCTTCCATCGCTGATCTGCAGTGATGAGGTGCCCGGCGGGATCGGCCGACCACAGCATGGCGGGGACGAGCTGCAGCGTCAGCCTCTGCTGCTCCTCGCTTTCTCGCAACCGTTCCTCGGCGATTGTGCGGGCGGTGATGTCTGTGAAGAAGACCGCGATTCGACGATCCACCGATTTGCCGATGCGGAAGGCATAGACCTCGTAAATGCGACCGAAGGCAGCGGCACCGCCGACAATCCGCTCGGGCACGCCGGTCGCCGCCACCCGCCCATAGGCCGCGGGCCAGACCGGCTCGATCGGCGCGATCTCCGACATCAGCCGGCCGGCGGGGTCGAAGCCGCCCTGCCGCACGAACGCCGGATTGGTCTCGAGGAAGCGGTAGTCCACTCCGCGGTCGTTGTCGTTGAGGATCACTTCCAGAATGCAGAAGCCCTCGTTCATCTCAGTGATGAGCGAACGGCGTTCCTCCTCGCTCTCGCGCAGCGCCGTCTCGGCACGGGCACGCTCGACTGCCGTCCAGGTGCGTTCAGCAACATCGCCGGTTATCTCGATGTCGTCATCGGACCAATGCCTGGGCGTGGCTTGGTTGACGCCGAGCAGCGCCACCAGCCGCCCCTCTTTGATCAAAGGAACACCGAACCCGGCGCGCGTCGACACGGACGCGTAGGCTTCGCGCTCGGCGCGGCTGTAGCGCGTGTCGTCCTCGACGTCGTCGGTGCTGGCCGTCCGTCCGGCGCGCCATTCGCGGAGCGCGGAGGACGAGAAGGCCTGCAGCGAGTAGCGGCCGACCCGGCTTGGAACGCCGTCCGTGTAGTCGTGCAGGATGTCGGCGGTGTCGCCGTCGCTGCCGACGGCCACGTAGAAGACGCGCGTCGCCCCGAGGTGCTGGCCCAGCATCCGCGTGGCGATGCGCTGGACTTCGACCGGGTCGCCGACCGGCCGCAGCGCGTCGCTGAGCCGGAGCAGGAAGGCCTGCCGCTCCTCGCTGGCGCGCAGCCTCGCCTCGGCTTGCAGGCGCTCGCCGACGGCGAAGCCGGTCATGTGGGCTGCGATGACGCCGCCACCGACCTCGCGCACCGGCGTCAGATAAGCGTCGAAGACCTCGGCCGCGCCGCGTCGGCCCGGATCGAGCGGCTGCGCGGGGACGTGCAGGCTTTCCCCGCCGAACACGCGGTCGTAGAAGGGGGCGATGTCGGCGAACTCGTGCGCGAAGGCCTGCGCCAGCGGAAGGCCGAGCACGCCCGGATGGCTGCCGCCGTAGTGGCGGGCGGCCTCGTCGTTGTAGAGGAACACCCGCTCGGGCCCGACCGCCAGAGTGGCCAGCATCGGCGATGCCAGCATCATCTCGACAGCCGTGCGCAGCGGCAGCGGCCACGCCTCGCTCGGCCCCAGCGGCGTCGTCGACCAGTCGAACGCGCGGGTGTGCCCGGCCATCTCGCCATCGCCTGCTGGCCAACCGTGAAAGTGTGCGCCTGCCATCGCAGACAAGAGGCGCACGTCCACCTCGGGCTGTCGAGGGGACTGAGCGACCGGCAGCCCTACGCTTACCCATACGGCCCCTCGAACAGGTCCCCGCACGCCCGCCGAGCCTGCAGCGCCACGACTTGGCGCTTTCGGTGCTCCGGGACATCGTTCAGCGGGTAGCAGCGACGGCTTCGATCGGCGGAGAAGCGCTCAGATGTTCGGCAGCCCAGGCTGCACGACGATCGTCACCGGATGCGAATCAGCCTGCCCCGTATCACGATCGACGATGTCGAATGTTACCTCGTCCTGGCCGACGAACCCCGCTGCCGGCCTGTACGTCACCCGATGGGCGAGAGCCACTACGGGCGCGCACCGGTCGGAACCCCTCCCTGCCAGCCGGACATCGTCGACCATGATGGCGCCGTGCGCCGGACGTCGGATGACGCGGATGTCTGGTGCGGCGCCGACCGAGCAGTCGCTGCGGACCACGGCGTAAACCCCGATCGGCGCATCCTTGCCCGGCGTCGTGCTGATGAGGCGAGGAGAGGCGGCCCATCCCGATCCTGCGACCAGCATCACTGAGGCAGCAAGGGCGAGGCGCATCAGTTATTCTCCCATGGGCATATCCTGCATCGAGGCGGGGTTGCTGCTCATGGCCGGCAAGCTGGAGCAGCCTGTCCGAGTTACCGCGATTGGGGAACGTCCAAGCTTGCGTCGTGAAACGAGGCGGCAGGGCGGAAGAAACCGGAGCCCGAAAGAGGGCCGCTCCACCTTCCGGCGAGCGGCCCAAGTCTGGGGAGGAACGCCCAAAAAGGGCATGCGCCCGAAGGCGCACGGATTAAGGACAGTAATCCAACCCAAGTTCCGTACAAAAACTCACCGAGATTACATATTTATCAATAATGACCTATCATTGCATCGTTTGTTGGTAGCTTATGTTAGATGTCAGGAGAAAGGCGGAGCGCATCGCCGATCTGACAAAAGCGATTTTTCTGAAAAATGAACGAAGAATTAACTTGAGATGAGGGCTGGAGCGGGTTGAGCGTGCCACATGGACGCGTGTCCATCGTTGGGGCTCGACGACATGCCGCTCACCAGACCAACGCGACGTCATTTCACGGAAGCCGCTCGTGCGGCCGCGATCGAGGCGAGGCGGCGCAAGAGGGAGGCGGCCCTGCCCAGAGACACGCTGGAGGTATTCGTCGTTCGGCGCCCCACCGGTGGCCTGGAGTATGGTTGGGAGATCCGCCGTTTCGGGGCGCTGGTGTTCGACAAAAGCCTCAAGGACTACTCCACTGCAGATTCCGACGAAGCCGGCCGGGTATTCCGATTTCAAGCCGGCCAGCATTCCAACATGAAGCCGGCCACCGTTCCGATCTGAAGCCGGCCACGGCGATGGCGCCCCGCTGGTCGGGTTCGTAGATCGGTCGAGGAGTGTTTCGGGTCAAGCCAGCTGGTCGGCAGGGCGGTGCTTGCGCAGGCTGTCGCCGGACAACGCGATCCGGTAGGCGTTGTGGATCAGGCGGTCCAGCACGGCATCGGCCAGGGTCGGGATGGCGATCATCTCGTACCAGCGGTCGACCGGCACCTGGCTGGTGATCAGCACCGAGCCGGCGTCGTAGCGGTCCTCCACGATCTCCAGAAGGTCGCGCGCCTGCTCGGCGCTGAGGGGCTCAGGGCCCCAATCGTCGAGGATCAGCAGCCTGGCGCGGGCGAGCTGCTTGAGCAGTTTGGCATAGCGGCCGTCGCCGCGCGCCAGACCGAGCGCCGCGAACAGGCGCGGCACACGGTAGTACAGGACCGACAGGTCCTCCCGGCAGGCCTTCTGGCCGAGCGCGCAGGCGAGCCAGCTTTTGCCGACACCGCACGGCCCGGTGATCACCAGGTTGCGCCGGCTTCGGATCCAGTCGCAGCCGGACAGCTTGAGGAACAGGGCACGGTCGAGGCCGCGATGGGCGCGGTAGTCGACATCCTCGACGCTGGCCGGATGGCGCAGGTGGGCGGCGCGGGCGCGGGTTTCGAAGCGCTTCTGCTCGCGCAGGGTCTTCTCGTGCTCCAGGATGATGCCGAGCCACTCGGCGTGCGTCAGCGCCTGCGCTTCCGGGTTCCCGTCCAGGGTCTTGTAGCCCTGCGCCATGCCGTGCAGGCCGAGGCCGTGCAGAAGTTCGAGTGTGGGATGAGCAAGCATCGTCAAGTCTCCTATCAGTGGAAGTAGCCTGCGCCGCGCAGGTTCGGATGATCGATGATCTTCGTCGTTTCTGTTATTCGAGACTTTCGGTCGAGGTTGTTGGCAATGATGGAGGCGATGCTCTTGTAGGTGAGCGCACCGATGGCCGTGGCCCGGGCGGAGATGGCCTCGGCCCGAGCTGGGGCGAGGCCGCGAAACAGGCGCAGCACGCCCAGGCAGGTGCGGAAGCCCTGCTCGGGATGGGGACGCCCGCGCAGGATGGCGATGACGAGGCCCTCGGTTTCGGGGCCGATCTCCCGGCCCCAGCGCTCGAAGCGGGCCGGCGTCCATTCCGCGTAGCGCCGGTGAGCGCTCGGCATGTGCTCGACGTCGGTGCCGTGCCGGGCGCCGCCATAACGCCGGTCGTGGGCGGCGACGCGCTGGCCGCGGTGGAACACCTCCACGGTGCGCTCCGTCAGGCGCACGTCCACCTGCTCGCGGATCAGCGCATGGGGCACCGAGTACAGGAAGCCGGCAGCCTCGACGTGGTAGTCGAGGTTGACCCGTGCCAGCCGCCACTCGGCAAAGACGTAGGGTGCCGACGGCAGGGGTAGCAGGGCGGCCCGCTCCACGGCCTCGAACAGCGCCCGGCGCGTGGTGCCGAGGCGGCGCATGGGGTGGGCGTTGATGCGCTCCACCATGGCCGCGATGGCGGCGTTGCACTCGGCCAGCGAGAAGAACGTCTGGGCCCGCAGGCGTCCCAGGATGTAGCTCTGGGCGAAGCGGACGCCGTTCTCCACCTTGGCCTTGTCGCGCGGCTTCCTCGGCCGGGCCGGCAGCACGCCGATGCCGTAGTGCTCGGCCATGGTGCCGTAGGAGCGATTGATCTCCGGATCGTAGAAGGACGCCTTGTTGATCCCGCTCTTGAGGTTGTCGGGCACCACCAGGCGCGGCACGCCGCCCAGAAAGTCGAACAGGCGCACGTGGGCGCCGATCCAGTCCGGCAGCGCCTGGGTCCACGTCGCCTCGGCGTAGGTGAGGTTGGAGGCGCCCAGCACCGCCACGAAGATCTCGGCCTGTCTCACCACGCCGGTGGCGGGATCGACGATGGGCACGCGCTTGCCGGAATAGTCGACGAACACCTTGTCGCCGGCGGCATGGTGTTGGCGCATCACCGGCGTGACACGGCGTTCGAACTCCCTGTAAAGATCACAGAAGCGCGAGTAACCGTAGCCGCCGGGCTCAGATACACGATACTCTTCCCAGAGAACCATCAGGTTGACGCCGGGCCTGCGCATCTCGCGCACCATCGACGGCCAGTCTGGCTCGACGCGTCGTCTGACGCCCTGCTTCACGCCGACGCGGTCGAACAGCCGCTGTTCGAGGACGGCGTCGGTGATCTCTTCATCGATCGGCCAAGCCAAGCCCGCCGCTGACGCACGGGCGAGGTTGTCCTGGACGGTGGACCGCGCGATGCCGAGCGTTCGGCCGATCTCGCGGGCGCTCACCCCGTCGCGGGCGAGCCGGAGCATGTGTCGGATCTGTCGCATCGTCAGCTCTCTCCTGGCCGGCATCCCGATCTCCTCGCGTGGGGGGCGAGGCAGGGTGCCGCGGTTGCTGACCTGCGGGGACGCTATTGCCGGATCAGGGTGGCCGGCTTCATCTCGGAACGGTGGCCGGCATCAAATCGGAATGGCGGCCGGCTTCATCTCGGAATCAGTGGCCGGCTTCGATCGGAATCCGCACTCCACGACGCAGAGCGCCCGGTCGGCCGGGGAAGCCGCGCTCAGACAGAGGGCTGTCGAAGCATGACGCCTATCGCGCCACCGCCGAGCCCGAGGACGTCCTCTGTCCCGACACTGCCGACCGCCCGTATCACCACCCGGCAGGAGACGCGCGAGCGCCTTCTTCGTCTCTGCGAGGTCGTGCTCTGGAGCATGGCGCGACGGAGGATGCATTGATGTGGCCTGGGTCGGCCTCGCCCCAGCGTGAGACGATGTGCGAGCTGTTTCGCAAGCTCGGCGACGAGCAAGAGGCCGTGTGCCTGGCCTACATGGAGGCCGAGCGGGACGGCAGGGTCGCTCGGCCGCGGGGAGCTGAAGACATGACGCCCGGCACCCACGCCAGGACGCTATGGCGCGAGGGCAAGCTGAAGGGCTGGCTCGCGAGGTGAGGGCCGCGGCACCCCGCCCCATGTCGTTCAATGTGCGGCTCGTCGAGAGCGATGCATCGGGCCAGCGGTGGCACTGGACCGTCTACGACGACCCGCACGGCTGCTTCGTGCGCAACGGCCAAGTGTCCGGCGACCGCGACAAGGCGGAACGGGCTGCGCGTGCCGCTATCGCGATCATGGGTGGCCGACTGGTGGATGACGAACAGGATGATTGAGGGCCGTCATCCTTCCGGCCGCAATTTGGCAATTTCCCGGCATTGTCGGCGCGCAGCAGGCCGAGCCGCGTCAGGCGCCGATGGCACCTACCATGAGACGAGCGGCCGGCTCACTGCCGACGGGCAGGAACTCGATGCCCTGTCGCTCCAGGTATCCCTGGATCTGGCGCGCCCGAGCGACCGTGACGGGGCACTCACCGTCGCTCGACTCGGCGAGCCTGATGATCAGCGTTGGGAGGCACATGCGCTCTGCCAGCTTGGATCGTTGCAGGCCCAGCAAGGCGCGGGCTGCTTTGAGCTGCGTGCCTGTCAGCATTCCGGGATACCCATCCATCGACGGTCGGGGTGACGAACCGAGCCGCCCCAAGGCAGCCCGGCCCGTCGATCTCAGTTCAGCGAAGGGGTCACTTCGGCATCAGAACGGAGTCGATCGTGTAGGCGACGCCGTTGGACTGATAGACGTCCGCCTGCTCCACCAGGGCACCCCCACCCTTGGCGTCGATGAGCGCGATCTTGTCGCCATCCATCTTGGCCGTGAGGGTCTCACCCTCGACGGTCTTCATGTTGTAGGAGCCGCCGTTCGCCTTGATGTCCTTCTCAAGCTCGGCCTTGTCGATCTTGCCCGGCACTACGTGGTAGGTCAGGATCTTGGTCAGCTCCGCCTTCATGTCGGGCTGGGTCAGCTTCTCAACCGTGCCCTTCGGCAGCTTGTCGAAGGCCGCGTTGGTGGGCGCGAACACCGTGAACGGCCCGGGACCCTCCAGGGTGCTCACGAGCCCCGCCGCCTTCACGGCGGCCACCAGGGTGGTCAGGTTCTTGGCCTGAGAAGCGTTCTCGACAACGTTCTTGCTGGGCGACATCGGCGCGCCGCCCACCATCGGGTCCGCCGCGTAGGCGACCGAGGCCGTGCCGGCCGCGAGAGCTGCAGCGAGGGTGAGCGCGCGCAGGCCCTTGGTCATCGTCGTCATGGTCTACTCCTGTATGACCCCGCACGGGCGGTGACGCCACGCGAGGGATCGGCAGAAGCTACGCAGGCTGCTGGGAGGAGTTTCGAAGGTGGACGATCTTTAATCGTTCGGCTCGATTGGGGGAGACCGCATCCGCACTGGCCTCCCCTGGATTGCCGGCTAGACAGATATCAGCGTGCCCCACCACGTGATGCGAAGGTGCGCTGAAACTCGTCGATGATCGTGTCGTGGAACTTCGACAGCCAACCCTCGGCCGTCTTGGCGCGGTTCTCGGCCGCGTCGGCACGCTTCTCGGCAGCGGCGATGCGGGTCTCCAGTACCTTCACGTGGTCGGCATGGCGCTGGACCAGCTCGGCTTGGTATTCCTCGGAGGCCGCGGCCCGTTCGTCCGCCATACGGATAGCCTCGAAGGCTTCGCTGACGAGGTCGAGCGCGGAGGACCAATCGCGCTTGCCCGCATTCGTGCCGTCTGCGGCGCTCTGGAGCAGCCGGTCCTTCATCGAGGCCGAAAACTCTACGACCCGGTCGGACGCCGCGCCCGGCCCACCCGCGGGCGTCGTCGGCACCACAGCCAGGGCGGTCGACTCGGCCTCGTCACGGCTCTGCATCGCGGCTTCCACCATCGCACTCTCCTCGGGGAACTCGGTTAGGGACTCGGCCATCAACACGCGGCCGGGATTGATCGATCGTCACGCGCTCGCGTCGGGCGGCACAAACGCCATGACGTTGCTGTCAACCGCGCGGGCCTCGTCGCGAGGCTCGTCCGACGGCCGCGGGTCGGGCGCGCCGGTGCGACGCTTCAGCTCCGTATATTGGGCAAGCAGCGCCGTGCGGCTGCGGCGCGCTATGTCGAGCGCGCCGTGGGCCAGCGAGCGCTCGGCCCGCTCGTTCTGCAGCTCTTCGATAGTGCGCCGGTGCGTCGCCTCGAACTCCGAGCGTTCCAGCGCGAAGCGGGCGTTCAGCCCCTCGATGCGATCGAGCAGGTTCGCGGCCTTGCGGTTGGCGGCGTCGAGTGCCTGGTCTTTGGCGGCCACCGCCTTGGCCAGCATGTCGGCGCGGTCGGCGAGCCCGGTCCCCACGCGCTGTGCCTCGGCGAGCTGCGCGTTGGCACGGGCCGCCGCCTCCTGTGCCGCGTCGAGCCGCCGCTCCAGCGACAGGCGCTCGGCGGTGGCATCGCGCGAGGCCTTCTCGGAAGCGCGGTGGGCCTCGGACTTGTCGTGGAGCTGGTCGCGCAGGTGAGCGATCAGCCGGTCGGTGTTGGCCACGTGCGCGTTGAGCCCATCGATCTTCATCGCCTGAGAGGCGAGCTCCATCTCGTGGGCGGCCCGCTCGGCGTCGCGCGACGCCTCGATTTTCTGTCGGGCCGCTTGTTCGACCGCGTATTTACCTTGCACCAGCGCTGCCGTGCTGCGCGCCATCTGAAGTTGGGGTTCCAGATCCGCGACCGTGCGGTTGAGGCCGGCAATTTTCAGAGACTGTGATTCTGCCAGCGCTTGCAGGCGCGACACCTCGGCCTCCGTCAACCCCAGTGTCTCGCGCGTCTCAGCGAGGGCACGGTCGGAGGTGGCGCTCGCTTCCTCGGCGAGCGCCACCTCGCCGCGCAGTGCGGCGTTGTCCTCGGCTAGCCCGCGGCTCCGGTCGGCCTCTGCGAACAGCCGCGCGTCCAGGCTATCGGCGTGGGTCTTGAGGTCGGCCGCGCGGATGCGCAACTCTGTCACCTGCACGTCCTGGCGGCGCAGGACCTCCTCGCGCTCGGTGAGGGCCGCCAGTGCGTCCTGGAAATCGCCGAAAGTCTTAGCGCTCGTCACTTGCAGAGTGGCGAGTTCCGCCCGCGCGGCCGAGCCAAGCTCGCGCTCGCGCCTGAGCAGCGCCTCGACCTCCATCAGCCGGGCACGGGAAGCCGCGTGCTGGTCGACGAAGTCGTTGAGCGGGCCGATGATGAGCCCGAACTCCGCCGACAGCGAGCGCATCTCGTCGAGGCGCTCCGCCATTCGGTTCACCCGGTCACGCACGCTCTCGCTCTGCTGGCCGAGCGTGTCGAGCGGGCCGCCGCCGGTGAGCTGCGCCGGGCCGGGCTCGCGCTCCACCTGCTCCGTCCGCTCGCCGTGTTCGACGCGGCCGGCCGGCCTGCCCAACTCGGAAGCATGCGTCCGCGGCGAGGTTTCGTCCCCGGTGGATATGCGCCTCCTCAGCAGCGACCAACCTTCGAACATGGACCTCACCACCTCTGCACCGTCACCGGGCTTTCATCGCACCGGCCAAGTCGGCCGCATGGAACGGCTTCGAACCCCTCAAGCGCTGGGAGCTTTGGAAGCCCCTGGGGCATCGTCGACAGCGACCAGCAACGCCCTGTGGGCCGTGGAGCCGCGGCCGAAGGCCGAGATGATCTTAGAATGCAACCCCTGAGACAGGCCTAGCGCCTCGGCGGCCTGCCGTTCGGCGGCGTCGGCCCGGGCGCGCTCGGCTTCAAGCTGTGTTTCAGCCAGCTCGGCGCGTTGCTGCATAACGGCTAGACGGCGCTCCAGCTCCTGATTGTCGTTCTTGAAGCCGGCCGCGAGCTTTTGCCAATCGAGCACCTTGGCCTGAGCCGCCACCACGGCGCTCTCAGCCCGCATGGACACGTCCTCGATTGAGGCTTCGAGCTGGTCGCGGCGGTCGTACAGGATTTCCAGCGCCTTGGCGGCGCATTCGAGCAGGCTCAACGCCGTCTGGTAGTGGCGCGGCGTCAATGCCACCGGTTCGGCGGGGTCCGGCGTGGCCAGCAATTCCAGCCGTCCCTGTCCCATCGCCGCCTCGGATGCTCCGCCCTCGATGACCGAGATGATCCCGCGATCCGGGCGCAGCGCCGTCGTCCTCGAAGCGGATGGAACATTGCTCAAGGCGCGCTCTCCCGTGCATGCGTGGCTATGGGTCACCATACGTTGAGGTTATGCTTCATGTACATGCAGGGAGACAGGCTATCCTCACCCATACGGCCCCTCGAACAGGTCCTCGCCCGCCTGCCTGGCCCGCACCGCCATGACGCCGTCGGTGATGCTCCGGCGCGTCGTGCATGAGGTGACACCGCTGGCACAGTGCGGCGAGTTTGCTTGGCGCGTCGTTCTGCGGGTCGTAGTCCAGGTGGTAGGTCGAGAGCACCACGCGGACTCAGGCCGCTAACCCGAGCTGCGCTTCCATGGCGACAAGGGCGCGCTCAAGCGCTGCAAAACAGATCGGGTCGAAGGCGAGGCCAAGGTCCTTGCGCATGATGCCGAGCGCCCTCTCGACCGGCATGGCGGCCCGGTAGGGGCGGTCGGCCGTCAGCGCGTCGAAGACGTCGGCTACCGACACGATACGCGTGTCGAGTGCGATGGCGTCGCCGGCGAGGCCGCGCGGGTAGCCCCGCCCGTCGAGACGCTCGTGGTGGGCGCCGCCGATCCGCGCCATGTCGCGGAAGGCTGCCACGCGCCACAGGATGCTTTCGGACAAGGTGGCGTGCTCGCGCATCTCGCGCCACTGCTCGTCGTCGAGCTTGCCGGGCTTGTCCAAAACAGCGTTGCTCACGCCGAGTTTGCCGATGTCGTGCAACAGTGCCGCACGGCGCAGCCAGCGCCGCCGCGCAGCATCGTAGCCGAGCTCGGCCGCCACGAGGTCGGCGTAGACGGCGACCCGCTCCGAATGGCCCGAGGTGAAGGGGCTCTTGGAGTCGATGACATGCGCGAAGGCGCGGGCGATGTCGTCGAGATAGTCCTCGTCGATCGCCGCCGCGGGGCCGGCCGGCTCCATATCGAAGACGGCGGCCTCGAGATCCTTCGCCTCCAAGCCTGTCCAGAACTCATCGGCCTCGGCCAGATCCAGGAAGACGGCTACGAGGTCGGGATCGAACCACGTCCCGGATCGCCGGCGCGCCTCGGCTAAGGCGGCCTCGTGCCCGGTCGAGCGGTGGAATACGTCTACCACCTGCGCCAAAAGCGCGAGCCGTGACGGGAGCGGGATGGTGTCGCCACGCAGGCGGTCGGGCCGCCCCGCGCCGTTCCAGTGCTCGTCGAGCGACCGGATGCCGTCGCACACGGTCGCGGGCAGGCGCAGGCTCGCCGCGACGGCGGCGCCACGCTCGCAGCGCGTTTCGATCAGCCCATCGACGATGGTGCCGCCGTTCTGCAGGATGTTGAGGATCGCTTTCAGCCGTTCGGCGAGCCCCGCCTTCAGCCCCGTGTGGGAGAACACGAAGCCGAGCACGCTCGGCAGGCTTTCGCCCATTGTCTTGCTGTCGCGCTTGAAGGCGATGTCGTCGGACAGGTAAAGCTCGCAGATCCGCGCCGCGTTGGACGAGCAGCCCAGGTCTTTCATCAGAGTCGTGAAGTAGACGTCGCGGAGCTGCTCTTCACCGAGCGCCATAGCATGGCCGATCTTCACGGCGATCCAGGTAGCGCGGACGCAGTGCCCCGACGGCTGGCCCTCCGTGAGATCCAGGGCATGGCTGAGGGCGCCGAGTATCTCGGACAGCCGGACGGTGTCCGTTGCTCCACCCTCGTTGACTACACTCGCCAAGTGCATCGGCCGCTCCTCAATCGAGGCCAGCCTGTGCCGTGAAGGTTGAATCACTGACAAACCTTGAACTACATTCAGGCTGCATGCTGCGTTCAGGGTGAACGAAGCATCATCCGGGACTCGGCCGGATCGCGGCCGACAGCATCGCGGGCAGCCTGAGCCATCAGAGCACGATATCGGGGCCGCACTCCTCGGGCTTCAGAGGAGTTTGAAAGACGAGCACGATGCCGTGCGCTACACGCCGACCCGGTGTCACAGGACGGCTGCCGACCTTGGCGACATCGTCGGCGCGGAGATCTGCCGCTTCGGCCTCAACAGCTACCCCCGTGGCGGACACGTTGATGATGCGCGCCGCCAACCGCTTGCCGCTTTTGGTTGTAAGAATAGTTGTGGTTTTTCCGGGAAGGAAGCGGGGTGCAGCGCGTGTGTCGCTTGGCTCGATAGCATCGAGTGTTGTAAGCTGGACGTCGACGGCGGCTCTTCGAGACAAGATGTCCCGCGGGATGGTCGAAATAGGTGCATGAGGTTTTCCGCCGCTGATGCCGTTCCAAGCCTTCCTGATGCTAAACATCTTACGTCATGTCCCATTCGAGGCTGCTATAGCCTCGCATGGCAAGACTTACCATTTTGTAATCTTGCCTACTCACCGGAACGGTACCGAGGCGAGAAGCTGAAGGCTTCAACGTCAGGACGTCGTGGTGAGCGGCAGAAGGCCAGTATGTGGCGGCTGTAGGAACGTACAGTCCTTCGAACGCTTGGCGTCATGCCGCCCGTCTCACCGCTGCGGGACGCCTCGATGGCGATACGTTTCGGGTATGGCGGCCATCAAGGATGGAACGGATCTTGGCAAGGCCTGACGTGGTAGACCCGTCCGGACACGATCGGCGGAAGGGACAAGGATGGTGGAAGGCCGGGTCATTCGGGGCTGCGAGATCACCGTTCACCCTGTCGATGCAACTGCCGAGCCTGTCGGATCCGCAGACCCTGGAGTTCGGCTAATCCCGACGCTCGGCGAGATCGTGGACAGGCTGGCTATTGAGTACCCGGGCAGAGTCTGGGATTGCGACCCGGCGCACCGCGGTCTGCGGGTCAGGTCGATCGTGGTTCACGAGCGCTGAACGGACCGTCGCGCCTGACCCCGACAAGAAAAAGGCCGCTCCACCTTGCGGCGAGCGGCCCAAGTCTAGCAGGTCGCTGAAAAAGGTCGACGTTCAGCCCCTGAGCTTCATCCGGCGTCGTTTTTGGCGGGTGGACGATGGAAAGCGTGAGGGTCGGTCTTTTTGCTGTCCGCTCCTTTGCCGCCGCGACGGGGCTGGCGCTCGTCGCGACGGGACAGGGCCCCATGTCACGCCACCTCACGCCACCGCTGGTTCGGCCAGCAGCTTTGGCAGGCGTATGAGGTTGCAGGCCGCGGCCGAGACGGCGAAGGCCATGTCGACCCGCTCGCGGCCGCGCATCCGGATGCGGCGCAGCAGCCCGAACTCCTTGCCCCAGCCGAACCCCTCCTCGATGCGCTTGCGGATGCGCTGGCTCACGGCGTAGCCGGGGTGACGCGTCGTGCGCCCGTCGACGGCCGAGCGGCGCTTGGCCGTGTTGCGGGCGATGTGCGGCGTGACGTTCATGCTCCGCAGCTCGTTGACGAAGTCCTCGGCGTCATACCCCTTGTCGGCCCCGAGCGTGATGCGGCCCGGCCGATCGGCGCGTTTCTCGATCATGGCGAGGGCCGCGGTGCGCTCGGCGTGGCCGTTGGCCTCGGTCACGCAGCCGTCCACGATCAGCCCATGGCGGTTCTCCATCAGCGCATGCCCCATGAAGCACAGCCTGGCTTCCCGGCCCCGTCCCTTGCGGTAAAGCCGCGCCTCGGGATCCGTGACGCTCCGATGCGTGTCGTTGCTCAGGCGCTCCCCGTGGAAGTCCGCCTCGGCATTGCGTCCACCGCGTCCACCGCGCCCGCCCGCGGGCGGCTCGGCAGAAGCGGGCGGGTTCGGCGGCGTGTCGCCGTGCCTGGGCCTGAAGCTCTTCATCGAGGCCCAGGCCTGGATCAGCGTGCCGTCCACGCTGAAGTGGTCCTGCGACAGCAGCCGCTTCACCCGCGGGATGGCCAGCACCGCACTCAGGAACGCCGCCGCCACGCTGCCGTCGAGCAGGCGGTCGCGGTTCTTGGAGAAGGTCGAGGCGTCCCACACGGGATCGTCGATGCCCAAGCCCACGAACCAGCGGAACAGAAGGTTGAAGTCGAGCTGCTCCATCAGCTGGCGCTCGGACCGCACCGAATAGAAGACCTGCAGCAGCATCGCCCGCAGCAGCTGCTCGGGCGGGATCGAGGGACGGCCGATCTCCGAGTAGATCTCGCCGAAGCGCCCGTCGAGCGACGCCAGAGCTTCGTTCACCAAAGCCCGGATCGTACGCAGGGGATGATCCGAACGGACCCGCTGCTCCAGGTCCACGTAGGAAAACAGCGAGCCGCTCCGGCTGTCCTGTCCGCGCACTCGATACTCCCCCCATGAGCAAGGCGGAGTGAATCACGAACTGGCCAGACCCCGAAGCCTTTTTCAGCGGCCTGCTAGGGAGGAAACGCCCAAGAAGGGCATGCAGCGTCTCCACTGCCCTCCTGAGATGAGTCGACTAGGACGAGCAGGCAAGCGCTTGCCTGCGCATGGCTGCCTTTCAGTCGACGTAGCCTGATGCGCCTCAGCCCATCGCGGCGCAGGAAGCCGCGCAAGCGCGACAGGTCTTCACGCACTCATCCATGTCGCCGACCTTTTCACAGCTCTCGGCGCACTTGGTGGCGATCTCGGCGCACTCCGGTGCGAGGTGCTTGGCGTGGGGCGAGCCCAGGAGCATCAGGTGCGCGTGGGTGCGGCACACCTCGGCGCAGGCCAGCATGAGCCGGAAGTGGTCCTGCTCGACATGCGGGCCGCCGACCTTGAGGCAATGGTTCGAGGCCATGCCGAGGCAGGTGCTGTAGCACTTGAGGCAGGTCTTTATACAACTATTAGTTTCATTTGACAGCATCTGCATCGCGCTCTCCGCGGGTTCGTAGACGACCTGACCTCCGGCAGTGAGCGGAGACGGGAGCGGGTTCAGACCAGCTCTACCACCCGCTCCAGCGCCGTCCTGACCCGTCCGGGAACGCGACTCCGGCGAAGAGGAACGGTAGAAGCCGTGGGGCAGGGCGAGGATCGTCGTGCCACAGAAGGGTCTCGACCTGATTCTGTCTTGCTACCAAGTGTCGAAAATGGTTGAAGTCTACTGCAGCTCCCTGCAGTGGGTTGAGCCCGCGTCCCACGGCCTCGCTTCCGAGGTCATCACAGCGCGAAAAGCGAGGCCGTGGTCCGTTCAAAAGCGGCAGGGTCTTAAATGTGGCGATCCTGTGGTCAGGATTGTGAAGCGCGTTCAACAGGAGTCCAGTCCTCAGCGACACTGGAAGTTGAACGGTCGTTCACATCGCACGACGGACAGCCTTTCCAAAGCCTCGCGCAGCCGCTCGACCTCGCAGCGGAGCGGCGGATCGCCGTCGAGCCCCAAGCGATCGAGCATGAACCGCTCGGCGCCGGCGGCGTGCAGCAGGATGGAAGTTCGGCTCCTGTCCTTTAACCAATGCGAGGGAGGCTGATCGGAACGGCACGAGCGGAGTTCAGATGAGCGACACAGCGCAGGCCCGACGCGGAACCGATCATACGACGATCGCGCCTCCAAGCTGGGCTCAGTGCTTCATGGCCCTGGCCAGCGTCGTGCTCCTGATCGGTCCGACGCTCGGGGCGCTCTGGCCGCGGTAGGTTCAGTCCCCGCGCAAGCTCACCGCGTTGAAGTGCTGGGATCAGCCGGCCGAGACATGTCCATGCGCTTCCCCCTCGCGATCGTCACCCTGATGGCGGTCGCCACTTCAGCGCAAGCGGAGCAAATCCGATGCACGGCCCAGGATGAGGCTCCCGTGTCGATCTCGCTCAAGGCGCAGCGGTATGCCGGGCGCGATCTGAGCTGCATCTCGGGGAGCTTCGTCGCCGGCCTGATGCCGTGTGCGCCCACGAAGGCCTTCAGCCTTTCGGCTCCGACCGGGCCAGCGGCTATCGTCGGCATCGTGGACCGGTGGCAGGACTATGCCAAGCACGACGGCGGCGTGGTCGGGTATTTCAAGTCGCACACCACGATCGCCTTCACGGGCGGCTTCAACACGCCCGGCTCCGGCTACAAGGACGCCTGGTCGTTCACGATCGACCGGCACATCAAGGTCGGGACGCTGATCCAGAAGGACGGACCCAAGGTCGTGTTCGCGTGCGTGGGAGCGATCTGAGGGACCGTTTTCTCGCGAAGGTGGAGAGGGAATAGCGTCGAGCTACCTCGGCCGGATTGGGGCAACCTTAGTCGGTTGAGTGTTTGAAGGTGCGCACGCGGCGGAGCTTGCCCGTCATGCAGGCGAGGCCGGGGTCTCGGTAGTGAACACGTCCGGGCAGATCTGCACGGCCTCGTTTACGCAGGTCAGGGCCTTCTGCTGTATGGCGTCGGGGATCGCTGCCGCTGAAGCGGCCTGCAAGGCCGCGCTCGCCGCCGCTGCGCACCGCACTCATGGCCTGCGTCCATGGCATGAAGTGGCCGGCTGGCCCCGGGCGGGGTAGAATAGTGTCATGGTCAGCCAGCCGGCGCCGGCCCGGCGGGCCGCCCGGACGTTCGGGTAAGCCGCATTATGGAACGCTATCAGCCAACCGGCGCCTAGTTAGACCCGCAGAGCCATGCATTGGGGCTGGTTCGTTTTAGGTACACCTTAATCGAACCGTTACAAATGTGGTGAAACTACCCGCAATTGCCCGCCGCGTCGCTTATTACGAGGGATTGAACTGCAATCCGATACCCCTGCCCTGCTCGGTTATGAAGCGCACGCCGGTCTTTTCAAGCGCGGTCTGGACCGCTCTTGCGCCCCCAACCGAACAAAGGTGACCGCCTCGGCCTTCGACGTTCAGGACGGTTGAGACGGAAACCTGGGCCGCGCGGGCTACATCGACGAGCGACCAACCCAACATTGCACGGGCCGCACGGAACTGCGCAGCGGTCGGGACGGGAGTTGTCTGCTCCCGGAAGTGAAAGATATCCGCTGTTAGCCCGACCATGGCGCTCACCGGCTTTAGGGTCACATAAGCTACAGCATATGATATGACATTTTCAGGCTCAACGCGATGTATAGCCCGATTCCGTGAGGATGCGGGGTTGACGGCGGGGTCGCTTTCGATTCGGTTTTGTGTCGATGATCAAGCGCCATTTCCTGAGCAAGGACGATCGTGCGCGGCTGACGGGCATCGCGCGGGATGGGCTTGAGGAGCATCGGGTCGCCCGGCGCGCCAACGCGATCCTTTTGTTGGACAAGGGCTGGAGTTGCGAGCAGGTTTCGGAGGCTCTCCTCCTGGACGACGACACGATCCGGAGCTGGTTCAAGGTTTATCGCGAGGGCGGCGTACCGGCTCTGGCGCGCTTCGACTTGGCGGGCGGGCACCGCGCCTTGACGGTGGAGCAGCTCACGGCCCTGAAAGCCTGGGCCACGGAGGCGCTTCCGGCGTCGACACGCGCGATCGGTCATCACATCCGGACGACGTATGGCATGTCGTACACGCGATCCGGTTTGATCAAGCTGATGGCGGCGCTGGATTTTGTCTGGCGCAAGCCTGACCTTGTGCCCTCGCATCTCGACCTTGCGGCGCAGGAAGCGTTCATCGAGCAGCATGAGCGGCTCCGCAACGGCCTTGGGGCCGACGAAGCGATCGTCTACGGCGATGCCGTTCACCCGACCCATCAGACGCGACCGGCGGGCGTGTGGATGCCGCGTGGCGCCGACGTCGCGGTTCCTGCGGCGTCGGGCCGTGATCGCATGAACATCCATGGTGTGATCGACCTGGAGACCGGCGCGACGCGGATGAAGGAAGTGCTTTCGGTCGATGCGCAAAGCACGATCGAGCTTCTGACCTCCATCGAGAACGCCTACACGACGATGCGTCGGATCCATGTCTATCTGGACAACGCCCGCTATCATCATGCCCGTGCTGTTCAGGATTGGATGAGGCAACCGGGACGGCGCATCGTGCTTCACTTCATCCCGAGTTACTGCCCTCACCTCAACCCGATCGAGCGGCTCTGGGGCGTGATGCACCAGAACGTCACCCACAACCGGTACTATGCCACATTCAAGGACTTCGCGGAGGCGATCCTGACATTCCTCAAGGAAACGGTCCCGAAGCACTTCAGTCGCTTCTCATCCCGAATCACCGATAACTTCCGCATCCGAGACCCAAAGGATTCTCGGGTCGTCGCGTCGTAGATGTATAGCTCGAAAAAATTGGGCCCTTAATAGATCATGAAAGTTGCCGTCATGCGAGTTTAAACAAGGCGAATGCAACGTGCTAAGGTATTTTTTCGACGTCACCCACAACCAAAAGCTAGCGTCGGACCCGACAGGTCATGATCTGCCCGGCCCAGACGATGCTCGTCTCTATGCGATTGGCCTGCTGCCTGACATCGCTCGCGCCGAGCTACCGGACGGCGACCATCACGAAATCGTCGCGGAAGTCCGTTGCCCGCCAGACCGGATCGTATATCGGGCACGTCTGACGCTTGAAGCTGGCGCGGTCGATGAACCCGCCCGAACGCCTTAATAGACGCTCGACGGTGGCCGTTGCGGCCATGGTCTTAAAGTCTAGTTCGCTTTGAGTATGCCCCAAGCGAACCGCCCCTAGCGAGTCTACCATGGTGGCGCTTGACTGACCAAAATAGACTTTTCATAGTAGACCACCTTAAGTGGAGTGGTGGTCCATGATCGTGCGCGCCTATCTCCGAGCCTCGACCGTCGAGCAGGACGCGCTTCGGGCGCGTGCTCGCCTCGACGCCTTCGCGGCAGAGCACGGCCTGGCCATCGCAGCTCGCTATGTCGAGAACGAGAGCGGGGCGAAGCTGGCACGGCCGGAGCTATTCCGCCTGCTCGCCGACTGTGAGCCTGGTGACATGTTGCTCATCGAACAGGTGGATCGCCTGTCTCGCCTGACAGAAGCCGACTGGTATCGCCTCCGAGCTGAAATCCTAATGCGTGAGGTCCGCATCGTCGCCCTCGACCTGCCGACGTCGTGGACCGTCGCTGTCCCGACCGACGAGTTCACCGGCCGCATGTTCGCTGCCGTCAACGCCATGATGCTCGATGTCCTGGCCGCCGTCGCGCGCAAGGACTACGAGGACCGCCGCCGACGGCAGGCCGAGGGCACAGCCAAGGCGAAGGCCGCGGGCGTCTACAAGGGCCGGCGCGAGAACGCGGCCCGGAACGAGGGCATCGCCACCATGCTGCGGACCGGCTCGTCCTGGCAGCAGATCCAGGGCGCCTTGGGATGCAGCAAGGGGACGATCGCGAAGGTCAGAAAGCGGCTGAACGCCGCCACGATGGACCAGCCTGAAGCCGACGTGTCGCTTATGTCCCAAGTTCCGAACGTCTCAAAAAAACTGCCGTAGAATTCTTCACCAAACGTACTATTTCTCGACAACCTGCTTCAGAGGTAGCCGAATCTGCCCCAATTTGCTTCACCAGCTTGCCGCAGGCCGCATGCACCCTCCTAGCTTCTTAAGGAAGTGAAGAGCGCGATCTTTCCAGTCAGGCCTGCACCCCGCTACTACGAGGTCCGTCCGTTATCCAAGTTTTTCAATCGAGGGATTGTTTACACTGTTTTCGGTAGAAATCGAGAGCGAAAAACGTCAGAGCTCCAGTGAGAAGCGCATATCCCGCGCGTCCGATCTTCACGCTTGATCGTTTCCTTTAAGGATACCTCATGAAAGCGACGATCCTGTTGCTCTGGATCATGTCGAGTGGCGTCATGCTGCTGCTTGCTGGTCTGCCTCTCGGCGTCGAAGCCCAACTCGCCATCGCGGCTACGGCGCTCGTCGCAATGATGGCGATGAAAGTGCTTAACCTGCGTGGACCCTGGCGGGCCGTGTTCCTGGGTCTCGGCACCTTCGTCATCCTGCGCTACGTCTTCTGGCGTTTGTCGAGCACAATCCCGTCGTTCCAGTCCCCGGCGGACTTCATCGCCGGCTCGGTGCTCGTCATGGCCGAACTCTATTGCGTCGCCATGATGTTCCTGAGCCTGTTCACCGTCGCCGATCCGATCGATCGCCCGAGGGCGCCGCAACTCGCCGACGAGGCGGCGCCGACGGTCGACGTCTTCGTGCCGTCCTACAACGAAAGCATCGAGATCGTGGCGCCGACCCTCGCGGCCGCGAAGCGGATGACCTATCCAGCGGGCAAGCTCAACGTCTTCCTGCTCGACGACGGCGGCACCGACCAAAAGCTCAACTCGGACGATCCGGTCGCGGCCGCGCGCGCCGCGAATCGACGCCGCGACATGCAGGCGCTCTGCGCCGAGCTCGGCGTCCGCTATCTCGCCCGCGAGGAGAACTCTCACGCCAAGGCCGGCAACCTCAACAACGGCTTGGCCCACAGCGACGGCGATATCGTCGCCGTGTTCGACGCCGATCACGTGCCCGCCCGGGACTTCCTGTCGGAAACCGTCGGGTTCTTCGACGCCGACGAGAAGCTGTTCCTCGTCCAGACCCCGCACTTCTTTCTCAACCCCGACCCGATCGAGAAGAACGTCGCCGCCGCCGGGCTGCCGGCGGAGAACGAGATGTTCTACGGCCTCGTGCAGAAGGGGCTCGACAAGTGGAACGCGGCCTTCTTCTGCGGTTCGGCTGCGCTGCTGCGCCGGGCCGCCCTGGAGCAGGTCGGGGGCTTCCACGGCTCGTCGATCACGGAAGACGCCGAAAGCGCGCTCGAGCTCCATTCGCGCGGCTGGAACAGCCTCTACGTCGACAAGCCGATGATCGCGGGGCTCCAGCCTGAAACTTTCGAATCCTTCATCGGCCAGCGCTCCCGGTGGTGCCAGGGCATGGTGCAGATCCTTCTGCTCAAGAACCCCCTCTTTAAGCAGGGCCTGACCCTGGCACAGCGCCTCTGCTATCTGTCGAGTAGCATGTTCTGGCTGTTCCCGCTGTCGCGGATGGTGTTCATCTTTGCCCCCATGCTGTTTATATTCTTCGGAATGAAAATATATATCGCTAACGGACAGGAGTTTCTGTCCTATACTGTCACATATATGCTCTCTGCGCTGCTGATTCAGAGCTACATTTTCGGTCGATTCCGCTGGCCCTGGACGTCCGACCTCTACGAGTACATCCAGTCCGTCATGCTGTTCCGGGCCGTGATCAGCGTCTTTCTGGCCCCCCGCCGCCCGAGCTTCAACGTCACGGCCAAGGGTCAGACGCTCGACGAGGACCGGCTGTCGTCCTTCGCCTGGCCCTATTTCGCGATCTTCGGTTTGGTGGCGGCCAGCATGGCTTTCCTAGGCTACAGGTTCGTGCACGAGCCCAACGCCCGCGATCTCATCACCGTCGTCGGTGTGTGGAGCGGCCTGAACCTGGTCCTCACCGGGATCGCCCTCGGGGCCGTGTCGGAGCGCCGCGAGCGGCGCAGCATGCCGCGTGTGGCGAGCCAGCTCCGGGCGAGCCTCGTCGTGGGCCAGGAGGAGGTGCCGGTCGTCATTGACGACATGTCCTTCGGCGGCCTGCGCGTCCGCACCCTCGGCGCGGTCCAGCTGCCGGCGCGGACGATGGCGACGCTGCGCCTCGCCGACGACGACGGCGGTCCCGTCCTCGAGACCTCAGTGGTGGCGGCCGGCCGCCGGACCCTCGAAGGGGGGCGCGGCTTCGGCCTCAAATTCTACGGCTCGCAGAGCGACCGCTTCCGCATCATCGCCAAAGTCGTGTTCTCCGACATTGCGCCCGTCTACGCCCACCGAAGTGCGGGCTATCGCCACCTCGGTCTGATCGGCGGAACCGCGATGTTCGCCCGCTGGTGGGCATCGCAGATCGTCCGGGGCTTCGTCTACGCTCTCCTACGCCGCTCCACGCCCGCCCCGTCCCGCGTGACGTCACCGACCGAAACCTCCGCCATCTGATGGCGGAGCCGTCGTCCCCCGACCACGAGCGAGCTCGACCATGATCCTCTCCCACAAGTCTCTGACGAGAGTGTCGGCCGCCGTCGCGGCCGTCCTCGCCGGCACTCCCACGGCCATGGCGGCACCCGCCACCCCGGCCCCAGCCGTCGTTGCGCCCGCCCCCGCGCTCGTCGTTGCGCCCGCCCCCGCGCTGGCCTTGAAGCACCTGCCGGCCGGGCAGGAGCAGCTGACCTTCCGGGGTGAACTCAGCCACCGCACCTTCTCGATCTATCTCGGGCGCGGCGAGGTGGAGCGTGCAAAAGTGTTTCAGCTCGCGCTGAAGAACGCCGTCGCCCTCCTGCCGGAACGGTCGACCCTGAAGCTGTCGGTTAACGGGCGCGCCCTGGCGACGCTGCCGGCGCGGTCGTCCGAGGGCCTGTCCATCACTCCCGTGGCGATCCCGCCCGGCGTGCTCGTCCCCGGCTTCAACACAGTCGAGGTGTCGGTCGCCATGGCGCACCGCGTCGACTGCTCGGTCGCAGCGACCTACGAACTCTGGACGCTGCTCGATCCGGCCCAGACCGGCTTTGTCGTGCCAACGGCTCCCTGGGGCGGATCGCGCTCGATCAGCGACATCGCTGCCGAGGCTCTGGCCGCGGACGGCACGACGCGGATCGCGCTGCGGATCCCGGACAGTGGAGACGCCGGCGCGATCGAGCGGGCCTCGCTCTTCATCGACGCACTCGTGCAGCGCGCGGGGCTGGTGCGCCCGATCGTGGAGACGGACGAAGGAGGCGGCCGCGGGGCCGGGTTCGACGTCGTGATTGAGTCCGCGGGCACCCGCGACGAGGCGACGCGCAACCTGCGCATCCTGGGGCGCGAGGACGGAGTCACCCTGGCCCGAGACGCGAACACCGACCGCCTCGTCGTGGCGCTGTCGGGCACCGACGACGCCGACCTCGACCGGCAGATCGTGGCCTTCGCGGCGAGCGGCGCGGGCCTGCCCCCGCCGAGCCCGGCCGGCGAGATGATCGTCGCCGGGGAAGAACGCCGCTCCTTCGCGTCGCTCGGCCTTCCGACCGAGAGCTTCTCGGGGCGTCGCTTCGCTTCCGCCCTCGACGTCGTGCTGCCGAGCGACTTCTACCCTGCGAACTACGACAAGGCCCAGGTGCTGATCGACGGATCCTACGCTGCGAGCCTCGACCCGGGCAGCGACCTCGTGTTCCGCGTCAACGGCGCCCTTGTGTCGTCGCTCCGCCTCGGGCCCGACCGCGGCGGCCTGCTCGATCACGAGACCGTCGACCTGCCGCTGCGCTTCTTTCACCCCGGCCGCAACGCCGTCGAGATCGAGGCCATCACGTCGACTGCGGCGGACCGGCAATGCGACACCACCGCCATGGCGAACGACGTCAGGTTCACGCTCGGGAAGACGTCCGAGATCGTCTTCCCGAGCTTCGCCCACCTCGGCACCATACCGCAGATCCCAGGCGCCATGGCCGACGGGCGCCGCGGGGACGGCACCGCGGTCGACCTTTACCTGCCGGGGACCGGCGCGGCGTCGGTCGGCCCCGCGCTCACCGTGATGGCCAACCGTGCGGCCGAGCATCGCGGGCTCGAAAGGATCGCCGTCCATCTCGGGGCGCCGGCCGCCGACGCCGCGCCCGGCATCGTCGTCTCATCCTTCAACGAGCTGCCGGCCGACCTGCGCGGCGAGGTTCGGGCCGAGATGGCGAACGCCGCCGAACCCGCGTCGAAGGTCGAAACGAACGGGGCCGGGCAGGACGATCAGAGCACGGCCGGACAGGGCGTCGTGAGGGCTGCAGGGAGCGGGGATCTCCGTCACTGGGCGGGAGAAGCGCAGCGCCTACTCCGGCGGCAGGGCTTCTTCTTCGGCGTGGACCGCGACGCACGCACCGTGCCCGTGTCGGCCCGCTCGCTCGTGGTGACGGCCCTCGCCCCGCGGCCGCAGGATGCCGGGGCGGGCGGGATCAGCCTGCCGCGCTTCACGGCCAGTTCCGCCCAGTGGCTCGTCGTGACCGCGGCCGACGCGCCGACGCTGCGCGACGGGCTCACGCGCCTCGTGTCCGACGGGCGCTGGGGCGACCTCGACGGGCAGGCCGTCAGCCTCGACCTCGCGGATGGCCGCATGGCCTCGATCCAGCCGTCGCGCGTGCTCTACGTCGCGCCCGACCACCTCGTCCTGTCCGACGTCCGGCCGATCCTCGGCGGCCTCGTGTCGAACCACATCGAGCTGAGCCTCGCCTTCCTCATGCTTCTGATGACGATCCTGGGTCTGTCGACCCATGCCCTGATCCGACGCTCGGGGACGAAGTGAGCCCGTCCCTTCGTCTCCGGACCCTGCTGTTGTCCTGCAGTCTCCTCGGCGCGGGGCCAGCCGTGGCGGCCCCCGTCGAGGTGCCGAACGGACCAGGCACTGCGACCGTCTCAGCTCCGTCAAGCACAGCAGGGCTCACGCATCTTGCAGGACTCTCGGGCCCGGAGGTGGCCGGAGGGGGCAGCGACGGCGCCGTGAGGCGGGCCGCCAAGAGCTGGTTCAGGTCGCAATGGTCGGCCTATCGGGCGAGCTTCGTTTCGCCGGACGGCCGCATCATCGACAACGCCAATGGCGGCGTGTCGCACAGCGAGGGGCAGGGCTACG
>NZ_JAJLMN010000004.1 GCF_021730615.1 Lichenibacterium dinghuense | reverse complement strand
CCCTGGCCTCCGTCGCCTTGGTATCCGCCTCAGCCCTCGCGGTGGCAGCGCGCTCCTCTGCCATCCGCCGATCGGCCTCGGACTGCCGGGCCAGCTCCTCCGAATAAGCGGCCTGCTCCGCCTGCTTCGCCTCCTCCACCTTGGCGTCGAGCTGCGGCCGGATCACCGACAAGACGGCCCGCGGCAGGTCGGAGCTGTAGGGACCTTGGATGAAGCGCTCAGCCTCCCCGTCGCCGTAGGTGGACTCGTAGAGCTCAAGCAGCGCGTTCATCTCGCGCGGGCATCGCTGGAGCTGCCGCGTGACGTAGTTCGCCAGGAGGCCGGCGCGGTACTGGACCGCCCCGTCCGGGTCCGCCAGCGTCACTCGCGCGACGCGTATCCTGCGGTGAAGGCCGCCTTGTGGAAGGGGCGTCTCGCGGCTGAGATCTGCCCTTATTGACGTCCATAAGGTCAGAGCCTTGGCCCAGCAGCTCAACGTTGTCGAACTCGGCCGCCGCCGTCGCTGGTCCGAGGACGAGAAGCTCCGCATCGTGATGGAGAGCCTGGAGGCACCGCGGCTGGTGTCGCCGACGGCTCGCCGGTACGGCATCTCCCGGTCGCTGTTGATGGCGTGGCGTCGCGCGCTGAAGGTCGAGCGTGCTGCTCCCGATCCGGCGCCGGCCTTCGTGCCCGCCGTGGTGGTGCCCGAAACCCTTTCCGAGGCCAAGCCAATGGCTCGAAGGGCTCGGCGGCAGGCCGCGCAGGGCCGCATGGTGATCGAGGTGGGGCGGGGGCGGCGCGTGGTGGTGGACGGCGCCGTGGACGCCGAGGCGCTGGCCCGCGTGCTCGACGTGCTGGACCGGCGATGATCCCGGCCCCGTCCGCCGCCCGGGTGTGGATCGCGGCCGGCCACACCGACATGCGCCGCGGCATGAACGGCCTGTCGCTGCTGGTGCAGGAAGGCCTCGGGCGCGATCCTTCGCGGGCGACCTGTATGTGTTCCGGGGCCGGCGCGGCGACCTGATCAAGTGCCTGTGGCACGACGGGCTGGGCCTGTCGCTCTACGCCAAGCGCCTGGAACGGGGCCGGTTCGTGTGGCCCGCGACGGCGGGCGAGAGCGTGGCCATCACGCCGGCGCAACTCGGCTATCTGCTCGAAGGCATAGACTGGCGCCATCCACAGCAGACTTGGCGACCGAGCCGAGCAGGATGAAGACGGGACTGTTATCAACACTATCGATGCTCGCCACTCTGGCGTTGTTCGAAGAACTATGATCGGCTCTGTTCATGGCGAAGCGGCCCAAGTCCGAGAAGATCGACGTCGAAGCGCTGCGCGCAGCCCTCGCGGCCGCCGAAGCCCGCGCGGACGAAGCCCGGGCCGCAGCCGATCGCGCCGAGGCCGAGGCGGCCGCGGTGAGGGCGCAGCTGTCGGGCGACGCCGCGTTGATCGCCCACCTGCGGCTGGAGATCGCCAGGCTCAACCGGACCCTCTACGGCCAGCGCTCCGAGCGCACGCAGCGCCTCATCGACCAGTACGAGCTGCAACTCGAGGAACTCGAGGCCTCGGCGGCCACCGACGCCCTCGCGGCCGAGAAGGCCGCTGCCAAGGCCGCGATACCGGCGCCGACGGAGCGTCGGAAGCCGTCGCGCCAGCCCTTCCCGGCCCACCTGCCGCGCGTGCGCGTCGTGGTGCCGGGCCCGGGCGCCTGCCCGTGCTGCGGCGGCACGCGCCTGTCCAGACTCGGCGAGGACGTCACCGAGACGCTGGAGGTGGTGCCGCGCAGCTGGACCGTGATCCAGACCGTGCGCGAGCGCTTCGCTTGCCGCGCCTGCGAGGGCGTCAGCCAGACGCCGGCGCCCTTCCACGCCGTGCCACGCGCATGGGCGGGGCCGAGCCTGCTCGCCATGGTGCTGTTCGAGAAATACGGCCAGCACCAGCCGCTGAACCGGCAGGCCGAGCGCTACGCCCGGGAAGGCGTGCCGCTCAGCCTGTCGACCCTGGCCGACCAGGTGGGCACCTGCGCGGGTGTGCTGGAGCCGCTGTTCCGGCTCATCGAGAAGCACGTGATGGCGGCGGGGCGGCTGCACGGGGACGACACCACCGTTCCGGTGCTGGCCAAGGGTAAGACCAGCACGGGCCGCGTATGGGTCTATGTGCGCGACGACCAGCCCTTCGGCGGCGCCGATCCCCCGGCGGCCCTGTTCCGCTATTCGCCCGACCGGCGGGGCGAGCACCCGCAGGCGCACCTCGCCGGCTGGACCGGGGTGCTGCAGGCCGACGCCTACGGGGGCTATGGCAGGCTCTACGAGGGCGGGCGCAAGCCCGCGCCGATCATCGAGGCCGCGTGCCGAGTAGGCGAGGATGTTCCCATCCCCGCCCCTCACAGACCCGGACGTGCAGATTTCCCGCATCCGGTTCTTCGCGCGCATGGTTCGCTCAAGGAGCGGCGTACTTGTGGACGATCAAGGCCGCGGGCAAAGGGTACCGCGCGAGCATGGCTCGGAAGCGCTGCCACGGCAGGTTGCTGTGGCGGCCGCGCCGCGCGAGCCACTTTCTCCAGGCCCGTACGATCTGGTTGTGATACCAACGGATCCGCCGGCCGTTGCCGGTGATGCCGTAGTAGGCGCAGTGTCCCCGGATCACCCGTGACAGACGCGTATGCTGCTCCCGGAACGGGCGGTGCAGGTTTCGCCTGAGCCACTCGTTCACGGACGCGAGCGCCCGCGCGTAACGGTCCTTGGCCGTCACCTGGGCGACGACGTTCCTGCCCTTGCGCGACTTTCCCCACACGTGGGTGAAGCCGAGGAAGTCGAACGTCGTTCCCGCTGCCTCGGATGGCACCCTTGCGGGCGCCGGAACCGGAAATCCACGAAGCGGGTCTTGGTCGGATGGAGCGTGAGCCCGTACCGGCCGAACCGCTTGCCCAGCACGGCCAGCATCTTGATGCCGGCCGCGTGGTCCTCGAACGCCATCACCGCATCGTCGGCGTAGCGAACCAGCAGGCAACGCCCCCGCAGGTGCGGCCGCGCCACGGTCTCGAACCATCTGTCCAGCACGTAATGCAGGTAGATGTTCGAGAGCAGCGGCGAGATCACACCACCCTGGGGCGTGCCTCCCGTCGTACGGCGAAGGACGCCCTTGTCGAGCACCCCTGCCTTCAGCCATTTGTCGATCATCCTCCGGACGACGCCGTCCGTGACTCGCCGGTCGAGGAAGCTTCGCAGGTGCCCGTGGTCGATGGTGTCGAAATATTTCGATATATCGACATCCACCACCCAGCGGAGCCCCTGCTCCATGAACCCCGTGCGCAAAGCGCGCAGGGCATCATGGGCCGAGCGTCCCGGCCGGAAGCCGTACGAGCACGGCAGGAACTCCGCCTCGTAGATCGGCTCCAGCAGCAGGAGGATCGCCCGCTGCGCCACCTTGTCTTCCAACGTCGGGATGCCGAGCGGCCGCATCGACCCATCCGCCTTGGGGATGAGATGCCGACGCACCGGCGGCGCGACGTAGCGTCCGGACTTGATGCGCGCCATGAGGTCCGAAAGATTGGCCTCCAGGTTCGCCTCGTAGTCCTTGGCCGTCACACCGTCGATGCCCGGCGCGCCATCCTTGCGCGTCAGGCGATAGGCCTCGGCCATCCAGTCGAGGTCGATCAGGTGGTGCAGCGAGGTCAGCACCCGCTCGGGATGCGTCCTCGCCAGATCGGCTATCCATTGTCGTTTCGTGGACAGGTTTGTGAGACGCAGGGTTCTCTCCCGTGTTTCCCGTCAATGGTTCATCGCGCGCGGCGGCCCCTTCCTCCGGCGGGTCCCGGTGAGCCCGGTTCCCCGCCCTCGGCGGTACTATGAAGCCGCTACGACGTCCCGCCGCACTCGGCCTTCGGCTTATGCCTTCGCCTCGGGCTTCCGCATGGTCCTGGCTTTTCGTGCTCGCCGAAGCGCTCCCGGTCGTCGCCAAGCCGGCGACCGGGCCTGGAGCCTTGTTGAGCCGGCGCTCCCATTCCGGCGGTTTCCACGCGGGTGTCGGCGGGACCTCTCAGGTTCCCAGGTGACCCATCCCGTACCTTTGCCCTGCTCCAAGACCCCGGTCGAACCGGACGGCCTGACCATGACGGCCGTCCCGGTGCTGCCCCCGCACCCAACACGGCGAAGGCTTCGACGCTTTCATGATCTCGAGGCTTACGGCAGGGCTTCAGTACCCGCTGTATACGCTTCACGAGCGGCGTTGCCGCCGCCCATGCAAGACTCGCTTCCGGCTGGCGGGCTCCGCCTCTACCGGGAGGGTGTCGAACCCTCTGGATCACGATGAAAGGTTTCAGGTCACATCCGTCCTCCTTTCCAGGGCTTACCCTGACGCAAGCTGGGCCCACGCGCGGAGGAAGTTCTTTGAGCTGGCCGACATCGAGGCCGCGGCGCGCCAGAGGGCCCGCAAGAAGGTGGCGGTGATCGCGCCGCTGGCGCTCGAAGCCGTGCGGCGCATGGACGAGCTGTTCGCCATCGAGCGGAGGTGAACGGCCGGCCAACGGCCGAGCGCCTGGCGGCGCGGCACGAGCGCTCCGCCCCGATCGTGGCGGCCTTGGAAGGCTGGATGCGCGCCGAGCGCGCCCGCCTGCCGCGCGGTGCCGAGGTGGCCCGGGCCATGGACTACATGCTCGAGCGTTGGCCGTCCTTCGCCCGCTTCCTCGACGACGGGCGCGTGTGCCTCAGCAACAACGCAGCCGAGAGGGCCCTGCGCGGCTTGGCTCTGGGCCGCAAGGCGTGGCTGTTCGCCGGCTCGGACCGCGGCGGACAGAGGGCGGCCTTCTTCAACAGCCTGATCGTGACGGCGAAGCTGAACGACGTCGACCCGCAGGCCTGGCTGGCCGACGTGCTCGGCCGCATCGCGTCTCACCCGGCCCAGCGCCTCGCCGAGTTGCTGCCGTGGAACTGGAAGCCGACCTCGGCCGCCTTGGCGAGCCTCGACGCCGCAGCCTGACCCGGACGCTCAGCCCCGGGCCTTCCCGACCCGCGATCACGCCGCGACGAAACCCGCAAGCCCCGTTTCCGCGGCCCTCGCCGTAGGCGTACCGCGACGCAGTAGGTCAGCGCCTTGATGTCGGGCACCACGATCTTGCGCTTCTGCGCTTCGGTCAGTTCGTAGAAGGGTGACCCGGCCCAAGCCGTTGCCAATCCCGCTGTGATCGCGGTTGTCACGACGATGGATGCGAGGGCGAGGCGCATGGCGGCGGTCCGGGCTACCCCGATTCGGCCGGGGTAGCTTGACGCTAGCGCGCTCCACCGGAGCGTGCAATCAAGCATGGTGTCGGAGCGTGGCAGGTGATCCCGTGCCGTGGCAGCATCGGGTTGCGCATCGGCGCGCGGTGGAGGATCGGGTGGGCAACATCAGGACGATGGCGGATCTACGCAAGGCGGTGGAGGATGCTGTGCAGATCCTCCTGGCGCTGTTCGCCGTCGGGCTCCTGGCGCTCGCTCCCGTCTACGCGACCCGCGGTCACGTGGACATCGCGGGGACCCTGGCCGGTCTCTTCCTGCTCTCGATGCTGACTCTGTCCCTGCCCCGGCTCCGCGCCATCGAGGCGTTCGGCGTCAAGGCGCAGCTCAGGAAGGAGATCCGGAAGGCCGAGATCACGCTCGACCAGCTCAAGACCTTGGCGCGGTCCTCGATCCGGCAGGGGTTCCTGCAGGCGCGGACCCTGCCCATAGCCGAGCGGCGTTCCGTCATGGCGACGCTGAACGAGAGCATCGGCGCCGCCGAGCTGACCGACGCGGAGGCGGCCGAGTTCCGGCGCCCCCTGCTTGATAGCCTCGCGCAGGAGATCCTGTACGTCGTCCAGTCGGCTGCCGTGCACATGAAGGTGCGGGTGATTCACGACATCGAGGAGCGGCTATTGCCCCTCCAGTCGCGGACCTACGGCGCTCCCGACCCGAACGAGCCCATGCGGACAGAGCTGACGCAGGAGAAGGACCGTCTGATGGCGCTCCGCATCCCCGCCCGACCCGGCAACGCCACCGTGGAGACGCTGCCCGACTACCTCGACGCCTGCGCGGTCGACTTCCCGCGCAGCCCCGATGACGATCGGCGCCTGCGGAACGTGATCGCGCACGGCCGGCGCATCATGCGGGAGTGCGCGGCGACCAACCTCCTGCCGGCCGACTTCGACGGATTCACCTCGTATCGCGCGCACTATCTGGCGCCCGAGGATGGCCCCGAGCGTGCGGCGGCGCTGCTCGGGGGCCGCTTCGGGGAGGAATGAGCGCGTCCGAGCCCCGTGGACACCCGTCTCGATCCCTACGCGCTACTCCGCCCCCGGAGAGTCCCGGGGCCAGCCAGCGGGCTCCGCACGCGCGGCGCTGGGCCATTTCAGGATCGTTCGCCGGCCAGAGGTAGCCCATGCTGGTCAGCCACCTCAATCTGCGGAACTTGAGACGTTCTCCCATCGGTGGCATGCCGCCATCGTCACGCGAGAGACCGCATGTCCGACACAGCACCCGTCGCCCTCGTCGAGATCACGTCCGAGGTCGTCTCGGCTTACCTCGCACAGAACCACGTCCCGCCGGCCGAGATCCCCGCCCTCATCGCGTCGGTCCACGCCGCCTTCGCGACCATCGGCGAGCCCGAGCCCGCCGCGGTGGAACCGGAGAAGCGAGAGCCCGCCGTCCCGATCAAGAAGTCCGTCACGGACGAGTTCATCATCAGCCTCGAGGACGGTCGCAAGCTCAAGTCGCTGAAGAGATACCTCGCCGGGCTCGGCATGACGCCGGGCGAGTACCGGGCGAAGTGGGGTCTCCCGAACGACTATCCCATGGTGGCGCCCGCCTACGCGCGTCAGCGCAGCGAACTGGCGAAGACCATCGGGCTCGGACAGCAGCGCCGGAAGCGGTGACGCCTGTACCGTTCAAGCCGGCGGCGGCTCATGTGGGCCTACATTTCATGGTGGTGCATCGAAGATCGAAGCAACTTTCACGGATAGCAATCTGTCCTCTATGCGGACCATAGAGGAACACGCTCATGCACATTCTCCGCATCACCGCCGCCGCCCTCCTGATTGCCTCGCCGCTTGCCGTCACAGCGGGCTCAGCCAACGCCGCCACGGCTCACAACTCGCAGGCTGGCGGCTTCGGAGCTTCGTCCAACGCCGGGGACTCCACGGTCAGCTCGCGGCACGTGAAGCACTCGGCCAAGCACATGCGCAAAACCATGTGAGACTATCTGCCGGATGTCCTACCTCCCCTGTGGCTTAATCCCTTTGAACATCCATTCGATGACGACCATTGTTGCACCGCAGCATGACGCTGTCTGAAAGGCAGTCTCATGCTGTTTCCCTGGTACGCGGCGACGATGCTCTCCATCGAGTCCAACGGTGTCATCGGCCTTCGCCTGATGAAGATGACCTTCGGTGGACCGGATGCGCAGCACGAAGCTGAGCTGATGGTGAGTGAGAAGGTCGACGCATTCGTCGAGGCCGCGGGGAGCCTCTGCGGAGGCGCCACGGCCGCTATGGTGATCGGTCGCTACCGGGAGTACGTCGCGGCGAACGCGTCGAGATTGGCTGCATGACGGTCCTCAGGGCGGTCGGGAACGCGAGCCGTCAGGCAACGGATCGATGGGCACGCTTGGCTGCTATCGCCCATGAGCGTGCTGCCGAGCAGTCGGCCAGAGCCCTGGCAGCATCGAGCGTCGAAGTGGCGGGCGCACACCTGCAGCAGGAAGCCTACCTCGTGAAACTCGCAGAGGTGTACGAGGGGCGGGCGAGGGATGGGGCTGCCGCCGCCTGAGTTCTCGAAGCGCATAGCCAGTCTTCAGGACGGCATCCTGCCGAATCCGACCAGCCGCACCAGCAGCTTCGCCATTTCGCCGAGCGGCACCACATGGTCGGGGCTGTCGCCGTAGATGGCGCTCATCGGCATGCCGGGGTCGACAGCCCCTTGGGGCTTCTGCACGACCGAGATGCCGCCGGCGAGCTTGATGGCGCGCAGACCGGCGGTGCCGTCGTGATCGCCACCCGTCAGCACGACGCCGATGACGCGCGAGCCGTAGACCTGGGCTGCGGATCGAAACAGCACGTCCACGGCAGGCCGGGAGAAGTTGACCGGCTCGCCGTGGTGCAGCTCGAGGACGCTCTCCGCGACCACGGCCGTGTGCCATCCAGGAGGCGCGATGTAGACCTGGCCCGGCTCGATCCTGCTGCCCTGTTCAGCATAGTCAACCGGCATGGCGGTGCTTCGCCCGAGGATGTCCGCCATGGCCATGGGGCTGTCCGGGGCCGTGTGAAGCACGATCAGCACCGCGGCCGGCAGATCAACGGGGAAGTTGCCCACGACCCTGCGCAGGGCGTCGACCCCGCCTCGCGAGGCGCCGATGACGATGATGTCGCGACGGGGTGCCATGATCGGGGAACGGTCAGCATCACGGGCCGGGTCCGATGGGGCGAACCTGCTTATAGTCGCTCCGGCCTTTCCGCATCGGCCCAGCCTGCCGCGCTGTGCTAGCGGTGCCACCTCCTGCACGACGCGCCGGAGCACGCGCGGCGGAGAGCCGTTACGGTGCGGGCCCGGCGGGCGTGCGGGGACCTGTTCACGGGGCCGTGTAGGTGGAAATGCTCGATTGCTACGCCGCCTGGAACAGCTTGAGGATGAGCTGGCTGTTCTGGTTGGCGATCGACAGGGCCTGAATGCCGAGCTGCTGCTGAGTCTGCAGGGCCTGCAGGCGCGTCGAGGCGACGTTCATGTCGGCGTCCACCAGCGAGCCGACGCCCGAGGTGATCGCGTCGGACAACGACGAGACGTAGGACTGCTGGTTGGTGATGGTGGTCTGAGTGGCGCCTATCATAGTGCCGACGGTGGTCACATACCCGAGATAGGTGTCCACCGCAGCTTGAAGCAATTTCAGGTCGCTCGGCGTCGCCGACGTGATGTTGAACGACAACAGGCTGGCAGGTTGATAAGCATTTGCCCCGGTGCCGGTGCCTGCGGTGCCGTAGGCTCCCGAGCTGAGCCCGTAGTAGGCGAGATAGCCGGTGGAGAGCAGCCCACCCACACCGACGAGCTGCGTTCCGGCGATCTGAGGGCCTGCGACGAAACCTCCTGCGGTTGAGAGCGAGGTCTTACCGACGCTCGTCGTGCCCGAGGCGTTGCGTGTGAATGAGGTCACGAAGGACGCGGATGCGCCGGACGATCCGTCGACCAAGTTCACCCCGTTGAACGACGCCGAGGCCAGCACAGCGACGATGCTGCGCTGCTGCGCCGTGATGTCGGTCTGCACGGCTGCCAGCGATGCACCGGGCTGCTGGGCGGTGACGAGGTCGGTCTTGATCTTGTTGAGCAGCGTCAGTGTCGAGGTGACGGCCGCCGTCGCGGTGCCGACCACGGACGAACCGAGGTTCAGCGCGTCCGACACGGAGGAGAGAGCGCCCGTGTCGGACTTCAGCGTGGAGGAGATCGACCAGTAGGCCGCGTTGTCGGACGCCGTCGCAACCTTGAGGCCGGACGAGATCTGCGACTGTGTGGTGTTGAGCGCTTCCTGGGTCGCAGACAGGTTCTGTAGCGCCGTCATGGCGAACGAGTTGGTGAGGATGCTCGCGGTCAATCTCTCACTCCCAGCCGCCTTCGTCACCGGACGACTTGAACTAAGATCACATCGAACCCTTACCGACTCCACCCATGATGGTAGTTAACGCATAGCCCGTTCAGTGTGCTCCTCACAGCCGTCTGTCAGCGGCGTCACTCTTGGGACGATGCAGCAGATCGCCAACGCCGCCGGGAGATGATCTACATTGCCTGACGCGCACTCGGATGCATGTTCGAGGAAGCATACCCAATCGCATGAGGCGCCTGGGGGAGGCCAGTACGGACGCGGCCTCCCCCGACCCGACAGCCGCGGCGGATTGCGCGACTGACCGGGACACCATGGGGCGGTGTGGTTGACGCCGCGTTCATGCCGACCCGAGCGGAGCGAGCAAGGCCAAGCGCCCTTCCCACGTAGTCGGGAGGGCATTGCTTGCTCCGGACGGAGGTCGTGCTGGCGAGGGCCACAAGGGGCAACAAAGGACCACCGAAAGGCCACAAGCGAAGGGACGTCACACCCTACGCACTGAAGCGCAGGAGCCCCGTGGACGGCGATTTTGCACCCTGGCCGCTACTTCTGCGCCGAGAGGCCGAAAATGCCGTCAGCGGGCTCCGAAGGGGCGGCGCAGGGCATTATCCGGGCATGGAGAGGTGGCCGAATACGGTGGCGATGGCGTGCAGCGTGATCGCCACCGCTGCCCATAGCGCCGCCCTGCCGGTGAGGTCTCGCGCTCGAACAACAGCCTGCATGAACAGCGCGGTTTCGGCTCTCCAGGCTGGCTCCGACGTGACGGGTTCCTTGCCGATTCCCCACTGCGGATTGAACGGGAACATTCTTGTTGAGGACCACCAGAGCCACACGGCCCATAGGCCCGCTACGATCGAGGCACCCGTGAGCCCGTCGGTGATCACCTCGACCATCGCCTCGTCTCCCGTCGAGCGGCCTGCGCCCCGCCCTTCATACCCTCGAAGGAAATACCTGTACCTCGTGCGGCGCACGGTTTTGTGCCCACCCCCTGCCCCGGCGCCGAGCGGCGCATCGAGATCCAGGCCTGCCACTCCGGCGAGGCGATCCGCACCACGTTGGTGTCGTTCCGGAAGGCGCGGAGGCGGCGCACCTCGACGGTGAGCAGGCCAAGCCTGCGGGCCTCGGCGAGGGCGTTGCGCACGGTGGTGCGGCCGACGCCGGCCAGCGACGCGATGTGGTCGAGCGCCAAGTCGCAGCGGCCGTGCCGCGCCACCTGGGCGGCCACGACGGACAGCGCCGATAGCTCGCCAGCCGTGAACCGTACCGCGAGATGCGGCGGCATCCATCCCGAGGCGACCCACCGGCGGCGGCGCTCGACGCTCTCGCTCGACCGGGGGCGGGACCCGACGCGCCGCCTGGGCTCGGCCGGCCGGACCGGCACCGCTTTGCGCGCCGCGATCTCCTCGGCGAGACGCTGTGCGTCTTCCTCGGACACCGCCCCGCAGGCGAAGGCCTCCCCCAGGCGACTCCGACCTGAGCCAAGCATCCGGGTCAGTTTGCGCGATTGCGCAAGTTCGCAGGTCGGGCGTCCCACGGGGCGCCTAGCTCGACGTTCTATCCATCCACCGCCGCACGGCTCCGCTCCAGCGCCGATCCGTAGCCTCGGGGCTCGTCCACGCCCGAGCCCGCCTAGTTGCCCACCCTCGTCCGCCATCATGGCCCTGATGTCCTGAACGGGTGCGATCTTCCGCAGTCGATCCGGCTCGGCCGCGCTGGCGACCGGTGCGGGTGTTGCGGGCGGCCCCACGGGCGCGAGGTCCTGTGCTTCGGCGACGGCCTGTGGTGGGACGAGGACGCGCTCGCTTGGCGCTGTGGGACCGGGCGGCATCACTGGTGCCTGCCGCCGCCGCACACCACGGCTCTCCGGATGCGGCGCACTCGCGTGTTCCTGTCGGTCTGCCACCTCGACCACGATGTGCCGAACGACGCGCCGGGCAACCTCGCCTCGCTGTGTCAGCGATGTCACATCCTGCATGGGGCGCCGGAGCATCACCGCCGGCCCGTCACGGCACGGGTGCAGCGGGCAATGGGGGACCTATTCGATGAGCCCTGCCCGGTCACGTGCGGATCGACGTCGTAGCAGCCTCGTGGGCGGCAATTTCGCAACCGAGCCGCGGGTTGAGTCGAAGGACGGAAAACGCCGCCAGCGTGCTCCGCACGAGCAGCGTGAAGCTTTCTCGGGTGAGGGTGTCGCGCGTCAGCACAGCGATCTAGCCACGACTCTTGGGCACCAAGCCCAGGTCGGCGCCTCGCGAGACCACGATCACCACGGCCCTGCCGCCATCGGCGTCCAAATCTCAACGTCGCCGACACCTCACGCCTGGTCCGTTTCCATCGTCGGGCAGGAAGCGCACCTGTTCCGTCTCAAGGGCGTCTCGCATCATCGCGATAGCTTCAGCCGAGACGAGCTGGTGCCCATCACGCTCGAAGCGCTTCACCGTCGAGATCGAAAGCTTGGCAGCCTTCGCGAGGTCCAACATGGACCAGTCGACCATGGCGCGTGCGGCACGAAGCTGAGCAGGCGAAATTCGATCAGGCATACAGTCCTCTCTGCGGGAGAGCCGTTCGGCCTAACCCAGCACATGGTTACATAGCTGAGTCGCAATCGTCTGGGTTGTGGAGCGACCCTGTTGAGGTAAACGAGGCCCGGCGTGAAATCGATTTCGGGGGACCGGCTCTGTGCCGCGGTACTTTTTTGACGTGCAGGACAGCCGTGGCCTGCATCGCGACCGCGTCGGGGACGAGTTAGCCACTCTCGGTGACGCGGTAGAACAGGCGCGGATCATCCTGCCGGACATCATTCTCGAAGAGCCGCTGGTCGCTCATATGCACACCGTCACTTGCGACGTGCGGGACGATGCGGGCCGGGTCGTGTACCGGGGCAAGATGACCTATGAGGAGATCGGCGATTCCGACTGAGGTTATCGTTCTTGGTGGCCGACCGCACGGCCATGGAGAGCGCCCACCCCTGCGAATATCAGGCTCAGAGGGCTCCGCCCGGTCCGCGAGGTATGACTGCCTTGTGGCTGGCCTCGATCTGCGCCTTCGAGCTGTCCAGGACTGTCAGCAGGTGGTCGACGTTTCGCATGAGGCGATCCCCGAGCACGCGCGCCGTCGCCTTCAGGTCGGCGTTACGCAGGCTTTGACGGCGCGCGTCCGACAGGGCCGCCAAGTAGGCCTTGTCGTCGTCCGCTGTTCTCTGTCCCTGGAACAGCAGCACCGCCCGGTAGAGGATCTTGCCGTTCTCGTCTCTCACGGCTGCGCCGAAGCTGTTGGACTGCTGGCTAGGGATGACCTCCCTGGCTAACTCCGGCAGGAGGGCTGCCGCCTCATCGGTCGCCTCGTCCAAATTTGGCAGCTCGACCCCAAACTCGTCGTATGTTGCTTTCTGGCCATCGTAGACATCGAAGTAGAAGGTCGGCATAGGTCGGACCTCACGTTCACTCTGGAGATGTATGACAGTCCGCCGGAATGACCCCAATCAGGTCATATAGGCGCGTCTTGTGCGCTCGGAAACTATCACAGGTTAAGCCTCTGGCGGGATCCCCGGTGTAGCCAGATTGCCCGTACGAGGGCCAAAGGCTTGACCGACCTCCTTCATCACGACGGGACCCCGTCAGACATCCGTTCGTCAGCCGTTCAGATCCGGGCCGTTCACGTCACCCCGGGGGTGACGGGCATCATGCTGCTCGCGGACGCTGCGATTGGCGGTCATTCCGGGTCATCACGGCTTCGACAGCGGCGTAGCTGGCTGGCCTCCCACATTGCAGCGATCCAGGCACTTGACCAAGCCACCCTGCAGCGAGCGCATGCGACTGTTGCCAGAAGTCGTCAGGTCCTCTGCCAGGCTGACCGCTCTCTGGCCTACCTGAAGTCGGCAGCCTCTGTGCTCCTCAGCATGATCGACGTGGGCGACAGGGTAGGACTGGGCAGCGCAACTCCGCTTTCCGAACCGGTGGTCTCTGTCGGCTCTCCACACGGAGAGCCGGCACAGGCCGCGGCGCGCCACCTCGGCGGCGATGGCGGACAGGGCGGCAGCCTCGCCGTCGTGAACCGCGCCGCGATCTGCAGCGGGAGCCACCCCGACGACGTCCAACGCCGGCGTCGCTCCATCGCGGCCGGCGAGCGCGGCCGAGATCCGACCCGACGCCTGGGCTCGGCCGGCATTGGAGGCACCGCTTTGCGCGCCGCGATCTCCTCGGCGAGCCTCTGCGCGTCCTCCTCGGACACGGCACCGCAGGCAAAGCCCTTCCACACGGCCGCCGACAGATCAGCAAGCCGCTCCCGTGGCGTGCCCGGCAGGGCTCGCCTGATGTCGTCCGCAAACATGAACCCTGCCCCAAGCTGGGGCCGTCGTCGGCGCGTGCGTCCTAGATCGCGGAACCGTGCGGTTTCGCGTTGACACCCCGCGGGGTGCTGTGAGAGCGTCGGAACTGTTCAGGGTTCCTAGCCCATCAATTCCAGAAGCCTCCTCGCCGGCAAGCGTGGGGGCTTCTCTCGTTTCAGCGACCTATCCGGCCATCGTTGCTCCGTTCGGCCGCCGCGACTCGCGCCGGACCATCGCCCATCACGCCCAGACCGGGGCCTTGTGTCAAACTGACGCGAGGCCAGCGCTTCAACGCGAAACGGGCGGAGCCTTTCGACCCCGCCCGCCCACCAGTGCTGACCTGCCCCGCGTCTTCCCGGCCGGATGCCTACGGCCGCAGCTCTCGCTTGAACGTCGGCAGATCAGGCGAGGCGCACAGCGCGGCCAGAGCCAGCATGCCATCAGCCCGCGCGAGGGTTTGGCTCGGGAACGCCTCGGGCCCGCGTTGGAGCACCACGCCGCCGAACCTGCGCAGCTCCCATGTGAAGGCGTGAGTGCCCGCCTTGACGATGAACAGCTCCGGCTTACCGAACGCGTCAGGAGCTTCCTGCTTTACCTTTCTGGCCGCAGCAGCGGCGATGCGGGCCGCTTCGGTGAAGTACCGGCGGGTCGGTGGGGAATCCGGCATGGACAGGCCTCCTACACCCCGTACCAACGCGCAGGGAAAATGATTCAGCCACGCGAACCGGCGACAAGCCGCATCCGTTGCAGGACCATCGTCGGATCGAACATCGGGCACCGGCGGCTGAGCGAGCCTTGTGCGCTTCCGATCACCGGAGAACGCGCATGCCTCGCTTTCACTTCTACGTCCACAACGGCAGAGAAGCGTTGGACGAAGAAGGCATCGATCTCCCCGACGTTCGAGCCGCGAGAACCGAAGCCGTCCGACTGGCCGGGGGCATGCTGCTCGACCGGGCGTCCTTGGTACACGACGATGGAGCATGGCATCTGTCCGTGACGGACGGATGTGGCAGGCCGCTGGTGCGCGTCGACGTGAACGTCGTCGACCTGCTGACGGTCCAGTGAGGACCAGAGCTAACTCATTGAGGCGCCGTTCTGATGTCCGCCCGCCGCTCCGGGCGCCTGCCGGCCCTGACCTTGCTCGACCAAGTCGCGCCGATCCACTGCGCGCTGTGCGTCGAGATGGCCGGGCTGACGATCGGAGGGGCTCACTACGCGGCCGTGGCGCGGGCCGCCGAGGCGCTGGCGCAGCTCGCCGCCGACCTCGGGCATCCGGGGCGGTTCGCGGAGAGGGCGCCGCGGGCGAACATGGGGTGACCGCGGCCCGACCAGGTCGCGTCCTGCCGGACCGCGGGCCTCACACGACGCAGATCGCGCTCAGCCCCACACCTTGCCCACAACCGGCGCGGCGCTACAACCTGCCGATGCCGACAGCCCATGCCATCGCAGCGGTCAGGACCGCGCTTGCAACCCTGCTCAGCCTCCGCAAGGTCACCGGCAAGACGGCGGCCGTGAAGCCGCTCAACAACGTGATCGACGTCGCCGTCGAGGAGGCGCGACAGATCCTGGACCAGCCTGCGCGGAGGCCTGAGCAGGCGTTGAGGCGGTTCGGGGAGGGGTGAAACGGCGAAGCCGGCGGGTGGGAAGCGGCAGGGCCACCACGACCCAGGAGGCCGTGTTCAGGGCGTGGGCCGCACAAGGGTGAAAGGGATTATGTGCGCTGGCTCGCATGTTCACATGCTCGGGTGTTCACGCCCTGGCGATGGGCGGCTCCCCGTACTGCTGAAACAGCAGGTTCAGCGCCTCGGCCAAGAGCGCGGCTTGTGACCGATCCTCCTTCACGGCGAGGATGGCGAGCTGCTTCCTCACGGCCGGGTCGAAATAAGCCGAGATGGCGACCTTGCCCTGCCGGCTCGGCGGCTGGCCGGGAGCCTTCTTGATGCCGCCCAAGCCGCTCGCGAAACGATTCATGTGTTCACCTGTCCGACTGTGCGCGTGCGGACATGCCAAGCTGTTCACCTGTCCACAAGCGGAGTTGTTCGACTTCGCTGGCCGCCTTGCCCCTTGGCTCGACCTCCTGCGCGACTTGGCCGGAGATCAAGCATCGGCTGTAGGCCACGCGGTCGCCGATCCGCACCGGGCAGACAGGCAGGCCGAGCGCGTCGGAGATCATCTCGGCCGCCTCGTCCGCGACGGCGCCGAAGGACGGGACGCTGTTCAGCACGGCGACGGCCGGCACCTTCACGAGGCGGAGGAGGTCGGCGGTCCTCCGCATGGCGCGCAGGTCCATGATGGACGGCTGGCACGGCACGATGACGAGGTCCGCCGCGCGAGCGGCGTCAAGCGCCGCGGCCTCGTTGTGTGGCGCGGTGTCGATGATGAGCGCGCCCGTTCCGATCTCGCGGGCGTGGGCCAGCACCTTGCCCAGCCGCGCCGGCTGCACGCTCTCGACGTATCCCTGCGGTGAAGGCCGCCTTGTGGGAGGAGCGTCTCGCGGCTGAGATCTGCCCTTATTGACGTCCATAAGGTCAGAGCCTTGGCCCAGCAGCTCAATGTCGTCGAACTCGGGCGCCGCCGTCGCTGGTCCGAGGACGAGAAGCTCCGCATCGTGACGGAGTGCCTGGAGGCACCGCGGCTGGTGTCGCCGACGGCTCGCCGTTACGGCATCTCCCGGTCGCTGTTGATGGCGTGGCGTCGCGCTCTGAAGGTCAAGCGTGCTGCTCCCGATCCGGTGCCAGCCTTCGTGCCCGCTGTGGTGGTGCCAGAGCCGGCCGCTGAAGCCAAGGCAGCGCCGCGTCGAAGCAGGCCGCGGCAGGCCGCGCAGGGCCGCATGGTGATCGAAGTGGGGCGGGGCCGTCGCGTGGTGGTGGACGGCGCCGTGGACGCCGAGGCGCTCGCCCGCGTGCTCGACGTGCTGGACCGGCGATGATCCCGGTCCCGTCTGCCGCCCGGGTGTGGATCGCGGCCGGCCACACCGACATGCGCCGCGGCATGAACGGGCTGTCGCTGCTGGTCCAGCAGGGCCTCGGGCGCGATCCGTTCGCGGGCGACCTGTACGTGTTCCGGGGCCGGCGCGGCGACCTGATCAAGTGCCTGTGGCACGACGGGCTCGGCCTGTCGCTCTACGCCAAGCGCCTGGAACGGGGCCGGTTCGTGTGGCCCGCCACAGTGGGCGAGAGCGTGGCCATCACGCCGGCGCAACTCGGCTACTTGCTCGAAGGCATAGACTGGCGCCATCCGCAGCAGACCTGGCGGCCGAGCCGAGCGGGATGAGGGTAGGATCGTTTTCAACAGTATCGACTTACAAATCCCTGGCATTCAGTGAAGATCCATGATTGCGGATTCCGATCGAAGCCGGCCACTGATTCCGAGATGAAGCCGGCCGCCATTCCGATTTGATGCCGGCCACCGTTCCGAGATGAAGCCGGCCACCCTGATCCGGCAATAGCGTCCCCGCAGGTCAGCAACCGCGGCACCCTGCCTCGCCCCCCCACGCGAGGAGATCGGGATGCCGGCCAGGAGAGAGCTGACGATGCGACAGATCCGACACATGCTCCGGCTCGCCCGCGACGGGGTGAGCGCCCGCGAGATCGGCCGAACGCTCGGCATCGCGCGGTCCACCGTCCAGGACAACCTCGCCCGTGCGTCAGCGGCGGGCTTGGCTTGGCCGATCGATGAAGAGATCACCGACGCCGTCCTCGAACAGCGGCTGTTCGACCGCGTCGGCGTGAAGCAAGGCGTCAGACGACGCGTCGAGCCAGACTGGCCGTCGATGGTGCGCGAGATGCGCAGGCCCGGCGTCAACCTGATGGTTCTCTGGGAAGAGTATCGTGTATCTGAGCCCGGCGGCTACGGTTACTCGCGCTTCTGTGATCTTTACAGGAGTTCGAACGCCGTGTCACGCCGGTGATGCGCCAACACCATGCCGCCGGCGACAAGGTGTTCGTCGACTATTCCGGCAAGCGCGTGCCCATCGTCGATCCCGCCACCGGCGTGGTGAGACAGGCCGAGATCTTCGTGGCGGTGCTGGGCGCCTCCAGCCTCACCTACGCCGAGGCGACGTGGACCCAGGCGCTGCCGGACTGGATCGGCGCCCACGTGCGCCTGTTCGACTTTCTGGGCGGCGTGCCGCGCCGGTGGTGCCCGACAACCTCAAGAGCGGGATCAACAAGGCGTCCTTCTACGATCCGGAGATCAATCGCTCCTACGGCACCATGGCCGAGCACTACGGCATCGGCGTGCTGCCGGCCCGGCCGAGGAAGCCGCGCGACAAGGCCAAGGTGGAGAACGGCGTCCGCTTCGCCCAGAGCTACATCCTGGGACGCCTGCGGGCCCAGACGTTCTTCTCGCTGGCCGAGTGCAACGCCGCCATCGCGGCCATGGTGGAGCGCATCAACGCCCACCCCATGCGCCGCCTCGGCACCACGCGCCGGGCGCTGTTCGAGGCCGTGGAGCGGGCCGCCCTGCTGCCCCTGCCGTCGGCACCCTACGTCTTTGCCGAGTGGCGGCTGGCACGGGTCAACCTCGACTACCACGTCGAGGCTGCCGGCTTCCTGTACTCGGTGCCCCATGCGCTGATCCGCGAGCAGGTGGACGTGCGCCTGACGGAGCGCACCGTGGAGGTGTTCCACCGCGGCCAGCGCGTCGCCGCCCACGACCGGCGTTATGGCGGCGCCCGGCACGGCACCGACGTCGAGCACATGCCGAGCGCTCACCGGCGCTACGCGGAATGGACGCCGGCCCGCTTCGAGCGCTGGGGCCGGGAGATCGGCCCCGAAACCGAGGGCCTCGTCATCGCCATCCTGCGCGGGCGTCCCCATCCCGAGCAGGGCTTCCGCACCTGCCTGGGCGTGCTGCGCCTGTTTCGCGGCCTCGCCCCAGCTCGGGCCGAGGCCATCTCCGCCCGGGCCACGGCCATCGGTGCGCTCACCTACAAGAGCATCGCCTCCATCATTGCCAACAACCTCGACCGAAAGTCTCGAATAACAGAAACGACGAAGATCATCGATCATCCGAACCTGCGCGGCGCAGGCTACTTCCACTGATAGGAGACTTGACGATGCTTGCTCATCCCACACTCGAACTTCTGCACGGCCTCGGCCTGCACGGCATGGCGCAGGGCTACAAGACCCTGGACGGGAACCCGGAAGCGCAGGCGCTGACGCACGCCGAGTGGCTCGGCATCATCCTGGAGCACGAGAAGACCCTGCGCGAGCAGAAGCGCTTCGAAACCCGCGCCCGCGCCGCCCACCTGCGCCATCCGGCCAGCGTCGAGGATGTCGACTACCGCGCCCATCGCGGCCTCGACCGTGCCCTGTTCCTCAAGCTGTCCGGCTGCGACTGGATCCGAAGCCGGCGCAACCGGTGATCACCGGGCCGTGCGGTGTCGGCAAAGCTGGCTCGCCTGCGCGCTCGGCCAGAAGGCCTGCCGGGAGGACCTGTCGGTCCTGTACTACCGTGTGCCGCGCCTGTTCGCGGCGCTCGGTCTGGCGCGCGGCGACGGCCGCTATGCCAAACTGCTCAAGCAGCTCGCCCGCGCCAGGCTGCTGATCCTCGACGATTGGGGCCCTGAGCCCCTCAGCGCCGAGCAGGCGCGCGACCTTCTGGAGATCGTGGAGGACCGCTACGACGCCGGCTCGGTGCTGATCACCAGCCAGGTGCCGGTCGACCGCTGGTACGAGATGATCGCCATCCCGACCCTGGCCGATGCCGTGCTGGACCGCCTGATCCACAACGCCTACCGGATCGCGTTGTCCGGCGACAGCCTGCGCAAGCACCGCCCTGCCGACCAGCTGGCTTGACCCGAAACACTCCTCGACCGATCTACGAACCCGACCAGCGGGGCGCCATCGCCGTGGCCGGCTTCAGATCGGAACGGTGGCCGGCTTCATGTTGGAATGCTGGCCGGCTTGAAATCGGAATACCCGGCCGGCTTCGTCGGAATCTGCATCCATGATCGGCTCTGCTCATGGCGAAGCGACCCAAGTCCGAGAAGATCGACGTCGAGGCGCTGCGCGCACCCCTGGCGACCGCCGAACTCCGAGCCGACCAGGCCACGGAGCGCGCCGCTGAGGCCCGGGCCGCAGCCGATCGCGCCGAGGCCGAGGCGGCCGCCGTGAAGGCGCAGCTGTCGGGCGACGCCGCGCTGATCGCCCACCTGCGGCTGGAGATCGCCAGGCTCACCCGCACGCTCTACGGGCAGCGCTCGGAGCGCACGCAGCGCCTCATCGACCAGTACGAGCTCCAACTCGAGGAACTCGAAGCCTCGGCGGCCGCCGACGCCCTCGCGGCCGAGAGAGCCGCCGCCAAGGCCGCGGTGCCGGCGCCGACGGAACGACGCCAGCCCTCGCGCCAGCCCTTCCCGGCCCACCTGCCGCGCGTGCGCGTCGTGGTGCCGGCCCCGGGCGCCTGCCCGTGCTGCGGGAACACGCGTCTGTCGAAGCTGGGCGAGGACGTCACCGAGACGCTGGAGGTGGTGCCGCGCCAGTGGACCGTGATCCAGACCGTGCGCGAGCGCTTCTCCTGCCGCGCCTGCGAGGGCGTCAGCCAGACGCCGGCGCCCTTCCACGCCGTGCCGCGGGGATGGGCGGGGCCGAGCCTGCTCGCCATGGTGCTGTTCGAGAAGTACGGCCAGCACCAGCCGCTGAACCGCCAGGCCGAGCGTTACGCCCGCGAGGGCGTGCCGCTCAGCCTGTCGACGCTGGCCGACCAGGTGGGCACCTGTGCGGCGGCCCTCGATCCCCTGTTCCGGCTCATCGAAGCCCACGTCATGGCGGCGGGGCGGCTGCACGGGGACGACACCACCGTTCCGGTGCTGGCCAAGGGCAAGACCAGCACGGGGCGCGTGTGGGTCTACGTGCGCGACGGCCGGCCGTTCGGCGGGCCCGATCCCCCGGCGGCCCTGTTCCGCTATTCGCCCGACCGGCGGGGCGAGCACCCGCAGGCGCACCTCGCGGGCTGGACCGGGGTGCTGCAGGCCGACGCCTACGGGGGCTATGGCAGACTGTACGAGGGCGGGCGCAAGCCCGCGCCGATCATCGAGGCCGCGTGCCGAGTAGGCGAGGATGTTCCCATCCCCGCCCCTCACAGACCCGGACGTGCAGATTTCCCGCATCCGGTTCTTCGCGCGCATGGTTCGCTCAAGGAGCGGCGTACTTGTGGACGATCAAGGCCGCGGGCAAAGGGTACCGCGCGAGCATGGCTCGGAAGCGCTGCCACGGCAGGTTGCTGTGGCGGCCGCGCCGCGCGAGCCACTTTCTCCAGGCCCGTACGATCTGGTTGTGATACCAACGGATCCGCCGGCCGTTGCCGGTGATGCCGTAGTAGGCGCAGTGTCCCCGGATCACCCGTGACAGACGCGTATGCTGCTCCCGGAACGGGCGGTGCAGGTTTCGCCTGAGCCACTCGTTCACGGACGCGAGCGCCCGCGCGTAACGGTCCTTGGCCGTCACCTGGGCGACGACGTTCCTGCCCTTGCGCGACTTTCCCCACACGTGGGTGAAGCCGAGGAAGTCGAACGTCGTTCCCGCTGCCCTCGGATGGCACCCTTGCGGGCGCCGGAACCGGAAATCCACGAAGCGGGTCTTGGTCGGATGGAGCGTGAGCCCGTACCGGCCGAACCGCTTGCCCAGCACGGCCAGCATCTTGATGCCGGCCGCGTGGTCCTCGAACGCCATCACCGCATCGTCGGCGTAGCGAACCAGCAGGCAACGCCCCCGCAGGTGCGGCCGCGCCACGGTCTCGAACCATCTGTCCAGCACGTAATGCAGGTAGATGTTCGAGAGCAGCGGCGAGATCACACCACCCTGGGGCGTGCCTCCCGTCGTACGGCGAAGGACGCCCTTGTCGAGCACCCCTGCCTTCAGCCATTTGTCGATCATCCTCCGGACGACGCCGTCCGTGACTCGCCGGTCGAGGAAGCTTCGCAGGTGCCCGTGGTCGATGGTGTCGAAATATTTCGATATATCGACATCCACCACCCAGCGGAGCCCCTGCTCCATGAACCCCGTGCGCAAAGCGCGCAGGGCATCATGGGCCGAGCGTCCCGGCCGGAAGCCGTACGAGCACGGCAGGAACTCCGCCTCGTAGATCGGCTCCAGCAGCAGGAGGATCGCCCGCTGCGCCACCTTGTCTTCCAACGTCGGGATGCCGAGCGGCCGCATCGACCCATCCGCCTTGGGGATGAGATGCCGACGCACCGGCGGCGCGACGTAGCGTCCGGACTTGATGCGCGCCATGAGGTCCGAAAGATTGGCCTCCAGGTTCGCCTCGTAGTCCTTGGCCGTCACACCGTCGATGCCCGGCGCGCCATCCTTGCGCGTCAGGCGATAGGCCTCGGCCATCCAGTCGAGGTCGATCAGGTGGTGCAGCGAGGTCAGCACCCGCTCGGGATGCGTCCTCGCCAGATCGGCTATCCATTGTCGTTTCGTGGACAGGTTTGTGAGACGCAGGGTTCTCTCCCGTGTTTCCCGTCAATGGTTCATCGCGCGCGGCGGCCCCCTTCCCTCCGGCGGGTCCCGGTGAGCCCGGTTCCCCGCCCTCGGCGGTACTATGAAGCCGCTACGACGTCCCGCCGCACTCGGCCTTCGGCTTATGCCTTCGCCTCGGGCTTCCGCATGGTCCTGGCTTTTCGTGCTCGCCGAAGCGCTCCCGGTCGTCGCCAAGCCGGCGACCGGGCCTGGAGCCTTGTTGAGCCGGCGCTCCCATTCCGGCGGTTTCCACGCGGGTGTCGGCGGGACCTCTCAGGTTCCCAGGTGACCCATCCCGTACCTTTGCCCTGCTCCAAGACCCCGGTCGAACCGGACGGCCTGACCATGACGGCCGTCCCGGTGCTGCCCCCGCACCCAACACGGCGAAGGCTTCGACGCTTTCATGATCTCGAGGCTTACGGCAGGGCTTCAGTACCCGCTGTATACGCTTCACGAGCGGCGTTGCCGCCGCCCATGCAAGACTCGCTTCCGGCTGGCGGGCTCCGCCTCTACCGGGAGGGTGTCGAACCCTCTGGATCACGATGAAAGGTTTCAGGTCACATCCGTCCTCCTTTCCAGGGCTTACCCTGACGCAAGCTGGGCCCACGCGCGCAGGAAATTCTTCGAGCTGGCCGACATCGAGGCCGCGGCGCGCCGGCGGGCCCGCAAGAAGGTAGCGGTGATCGCGCCCCTGGCACTCGAAGCCGTGCGGCGCATGGACGAGCTGTTCGCCATCGAGCGCGAGGTGAACCGCTGTCCCGCAGCCGAGCGGCTGGCGGTGAGGGGTGAGCGCTCCGCGCCCATCGTGACGGCTCTGGAAGGTTGGATGCGCACCGAGCGCGCCCGCCTGCCGCGCGGCTCCGAGGTGGCCCGGGCCATGGACTACATGCTGGACCGCTGGCCGTCCTTTGCCCGCTTCCTCGACGACGGGCGCGTGTGCCTCAGCAACAACGCGGCCGAGAGGGCCCTGCGCGGCTTGGCCCTGGGCAGAAAAGCGTGGCTGTTCGCCGGCTCGGATCGCGGCGGACAGAGGGCGGCCTTCTTCAACAGCCTGATCGTGACCGCGAAGCTGAACGACGTCGACCCGCAGGCCTGGCTGGCCGACGTGCTCGGCCGCATCGCGTCTCACCCGGCCCAGCGCCTCGCCGAGTTGCTGCCGTGGAACTGGAAGCCGACCTCGGCCGCCTTGGCGAGCCTCGACGCCGCAGCCTGACCCCGACGCTCAGCCCCGGGCCTTCCCGACCCGCGATCACGCCGCGACGAAACCCGCAAGCACCGTTTCTGCGGCCCTCGCCGTAGGCGTACCTCTCGACGTGCGGCATGGGTTGTTCTCGCGCGTCGTGCCATTAGGTCGCTGACGCCTGCGGGTCGAGGTCGACCACAAGCACGTCCTCACCCGCGAGCCAGAACGCGGCGGTGTTCAGCGGCGATCAAGGTGAGACTTCGCGTCAATCAGGATGAGGCTCGCCGCTGTGCCGTTCCGTGAGGGAGAGCGAAGCTCGACCGAAGGGAACGGCACAGCGGAGACGGCCCTCTTCGGGGCCGGGATGGTGATCGCGACAGGCCGGCAGTGAGGCGCCCTTCCTCGTCTGGAAGGGAGGTCCTCGTGCCCGGCCGCCACGTGACCGATCACCAGATGAGGCTCTTCATGCAACACCGTCAGACCGACACCGTGGCCGTCGCGGCCGCCAAGGCCTCGATGAGCAAGGCCACCGCGCATCGGATCGCCAAGAGGGCGCGCCTGCCCTCCACCAGCAAGGCGCCCCGCGGCCGCCGGCGGCCGGATCCGCTCGGCGAAGTCTTCGATGCCGTGGTGGTGCCCATGCTGCAGGCCGCCCCCGGGCTGCGCCCGATCGCGGTATTCGAGGAGGTGATGCGCCGCCACCCCGAACTCGGCACCGGCATCCGCCGCACCCTGGAGCGCCGCATCCGCGCCTGGCGCGCCGTGAACGGGCCCGAGCAGGACGTCATCTTCCGCCAGACCCACGAGCCGGGCCGCTCCGGCCTGTCCGACTTCACCGACATGGCCGATCTCGGCGTCACTGTCGCGGGCGTGGCGCTGGAGCACCGCCTGTACCACTTCCGGCTGGCCTACTCGGGCTTCGAGCACGCCCACGTCATCCTGGGCGGCGAAAGCTTCGTGGCCCTGGCCGAGGGGCTCCAGAACGCCCTGTGGCTGCTCGGCGGCGCGCCGCTCCAGCACCGCACCGACAGCCTGTCGGCGGCCTTCCGCAACCTCGACGGCGACGCGCAGGCGGATCTCACGGCGCGCTACGAGGCGCTGTGCGCCCACTACGGCATGGAGCCCACGCGCAACAACCCCGGCGTGGCGCACGAGAACGGCGCGGTGGAGAGTTCACACGGCCACCTCAAGCGCGCGCTCGCCGACGCCCTGCTGCTGCGCGCCTCGGCCGACTTCCCCGACCTTGCGGCCTACCGGGCCTTCGTGGACGGCATCGTCGGGCTCCGCAATGCCCGGAACGCCAAGCGCATCGAGGCGGAGCGGCCCCACCTCAAGCGCCTGCCCGACCGCCGGACCTGCGACTACGAGGACGTGACGGTGCGCGTCACCTCTTCGGGCGGCTTCCGCCTGCGCAAGGTGTTCTACTCGGTGCCCTCGCGCCTGATCGGCCACAGGCTGCGGGTGCGGCTCTACGACGACCGGCTCGACGTGTTCGTCGGCGGCACGCACGTCACCACGCTGACGCGCGGGCGCCCGCGGCCGGACGGGCGCGACGACAGCGTCGTCAGCTACCACCACGTGATCCACGCGCTGCGGCGCAAGCCGATGGCCCTGCTCGGCCTCGTCTACCGCGACCAGCTGTTCCCGCGCGAGGCCTATCGGCACGCCTTCGACGCGCTGCTGGCGGCCCGGCCGGAGCGAGAAGCCTGCCGCACCACCGTGGCCCTGCTGGCCCTGGCCCACGAGCGCGGTTGCGAGGCCGAACTGGCGAGCCGCCTGGCCGAGATCCGTGAAGCCGGCCTGCTGCCCGACATCGACGAGCTGCGGGCCCGCTTCGGCCCCGACCCGTCCTCGGTTCCGCGCGTCACTGTCGCGCTCGCGTCCCTGGCGAGCTACGAGTGCCTGCTCGGCCCGGCCGCCGTGGGAGAGGCCGCATGAGCGCGCCCTCGACCATCGACGCCGGCCGCCTCGGCATCATGCTGAACGAGCTGCGCCTGCCGAGCATGAAGGCGATGTGGGCGGACTTCGCGGCCCGCGCCGACAAGGAGGGCTGGCCGGCGGCCCGCTTCCTGGGCACCCTGGCCGAGCACGAACTGGCGGAGCGCGACCGCCGGCGCATCGAGCGACACCTCGTCGAGGCGCGCCTGCCGCCCGGCAAGACGCTCGACAGCTTCGACTTCGACGCCGTGCCGATGATCTCCAAGGCGCAGGTGAGCGCGGTGGCGGCGGGCGACGCCTGGCTGAAGACCGGGGCCAACCTTCTGCTGTTCGGCCCGCCCGGCGGCGGCAAGAGCCATCTCGCGGCGGCGATCGGCCTGGCCCTGGTGGAGAGCGGCTGGAAGGTGCTGTTCACCCGCACCACCGACCTCGTGCAGAAGCTGCAGGTGGCACGGCGCGATCTCGGCCTCGAAGCGGCGATCAACAAGCTCGACCGGTTCGACCTGCTCATCCTCGACGACTTCGCCTACGTCACCAAGGATCAGGCCGAAACCAGTGTATTGTTCGAGTTGATCGGCGCGCGTTACGAGCGTCGGTCCATGTTGATCACCGCCAACCAGCCCTTCGGCGAGTGGAACAAGGTATTTCCTGACCCGACCATGACGCTCGCCGCAGTGGACAGGCTCGTCCATCATGCCACCATCTTCGAGATGAACGTCGAAAGCTACCGTCGGCGTGTCGCGTTGGAGCGCAAGCGCGGTCCGGGACGACCGCCGACCCGCGCGACAATCAAGACCTCAGCTGATTGACGCGCCGCGACACACCCCCCGAAACAGCTTGAACTACGGCGACAAACACCGCCATGATGACCACCGCCGCGACACGATCAGTCTCATCCAGATTGGGCTCTTCCGCACTTTCGGTGCAGCCCAGGCGTCACTCTGATTGCAAGGTGACGGCGACAACCTATCTTTGATGGTGTCCAAGCGTCTTCTGCCCCTCATTCCCGCCGGCCTCGTCGTCGACCGTGTCGTCACGGGTCCCGAGCGCGTCATCGTCACCACGCACCCGAGTGCTACCCGGGCAGCCTGCCCAGCTTGCGGGCGGTCTTCGTCCCGGACACACTCGCATTACACCCGCACTCTCGCCGACCTGCCTCACCAGGGGCGGCCCGTCGCCATCCATGTGCGGGCGCGGCGCTTCCGCTGCACCACGGTCGACTGTCCGCGCCGGGTTTTTGCTGAGCGGCTGCCCTTGGTCGCCGCTCCTCGTGCGCGGCGGTCACAACGCCTCGGCGACATCCAGCGCTACATCGGTCTGGCCGTCGGCGGCGAGCCGGGATCGCGCCTGGCCCACCGTCTCGCGATGCCGGTGAGCGGCGACACGCTGCTGCGGCTGATCCGCAGCGCCCGTTGGGAGGCGCCCGAAGCGCTGCGCGTGATCGGCATCGACGAGTGGGCCTGGAAGCGCGGCCAGACCTACGGCACCATCCTATGTGATCTCGAGAAGGGCGCGTGCTGGACCTCCTGCCCGACCGCGAGGCCGGCACCGTGTCGGCGTGGCTGAAGCGACATCCGGGCGTGGCGGTCATCGCGCGCGACCGCGCCACGGTCTTCGCCCGGGCCATTCGGGACGGCGCTCCCCGGGCCACGCAGGCGGCCGACCGCTGGCACCTGCTCCACAACCTCGGTGACGCGCTCCGGGCCGCCGTGGGCCGGCATCGCGGCGCCGTGTCGGCCGCGGGCGGCATCGAGCGAAGCAGGCCCGAGCAACCGGGTCTGCACAAGGTGCCGGTGTGCCATCCAGGCATCGACGAGTTGAGGAACGAGCGCCGACAGGCCCGCGCCGAGAGCTATGCCGCGATCAGCAAGCTGCAGGCCGACGGCATGCCCCCGCGCCGGATCGCCCGTGAAGTCGGCATGAGCCAGCGCGCCGTCGAGCGATGGCTGGCAGCCGGGGGCGAGCCGGAGCATCGCCGGCCTCCGGTGGCGAGCCTCGTCGATCCGTTCCGCCCCTATCTCGACCGCCGCTGGCGCGAGGGTTGCCGGAACACGAGGCAGCTATGGCGGGAGATCGTGGCCGACGGCTACAAGGGCAGCTTCGCGACGCTCGCCCGCTGGGCGGCCCCGCTCCGGAGCGCCGACCCGTTTGGCAGCTCCGAAACCGCTGCGATGCCGTCCGCCGCGCCCCGGCCGTCGCGGCGGCGGTGCGCATGGCTGCTCGGGTGCGAGCGCGACGACCTGACGGCGGCCGAGCGATCGTACGTGGAGCGCTTGACGGCGGCTGAACCCGCGCTGGCGACCGCCTCCATCCTGGCGCGGAGGTTTGCGGCCCTGGTTCGGGGCGGCGATGCGTCGGGCCTCGACGCCTGGATCGCGTCAGCGACCGAGAGCGACCTGAGCGGGCTGGCGACGGGGGTGGCGCGCGACAAGGCGGCCGTGGCGGCCGCCATCACCGGGCCCTGGAGCACGAGCCCGGTCGAGGGACACATCAACCGACTGAAGACGCTCAAGCGCTCCATGTACGGCCGCGCCGGCTACGATGTTCTCCGAGCCAGAATGCTGGCCGCGTGAAGAACGAGGCATCGCCGCCAATGCGATAACCCGCTCCGCCTGCACCGAAAGTGCGGAAGAGCCCCAGATTGCCGCGCTACACGGCGGCGAGGTGCAGCGCCAGCGTGGTATTACCGCACCCGCCCTTCTGGTTCACAAGTGCGATCGTTCGCATGGTGGCTCCCTCGCATGGCCCAATGATCGCGTGGCGTCATGGGTGCATGTGAACATGCGCGAGTGGCCTGGGGCTGGAGCCCGGCGCCGTCAACCTCGGCGAGGGTGCCGAAGTCAGCTCACATGCGAGCATGCCCGCATGTGAGGGTGCGAACCTGTTGTCACGCCGCGGTGAGGTGCGGGCCGATGACCTTGGCAAGTTCGAACATCGTAATCCGCTCGGCGCCGAAGATGGGCCGCAGCGTGGCGTCCGCGATGATCCCGCGCTTGTCGGCCGGGTCCTGCAGGTCATGGGCGCGGATGTAGTCCCACAGACCCGATCGGGGACGAGGGGGAGCGCCGATACATTCGCCGCGGGGTCGAATGGCTGCGGACGTCCACGTTCACCGCGCAGTGGACGCCCGAGGCCGAGGCTCGGCGGCGGGAGATCATCGAGGCGCATGACCGCTGGTGCGCAGAGCGCCATGAGGTCAACGTCCGCACGGGGTTCGCCGCAGCGGATCAAGCCAGGCGCGGGGCGGTCGTGGTCCTGCGCGAGATCGAGCGGGAGATCGCAGAGACGCCGGCCCGCACGCTGCCGGGGTTACGGGCGAACTCCTCATGGGTGGCGGACCACGTCGCCACCGACCCCTATGCCGACGACGACCTCGGCGAGGCGTTCGCGCGTGAGGTGGCGGCGTTCGGCGGGAAAGCGTCGTGAGCCGCGCCCTGCCCACGAGCAAAAGGGCCGAAGCAGCGCTCCGACCCTTCACCTTCGACGATCGTCCTTCGATCAGCGGCGCCAGTACATCCGTGGTCGCCGCGACTGGAAGGACGATCTCAACGTCACTCGGCCTGGAGCTTGTCCGCAGACATCTTGCCGGACCTGGTGTCCTTGGTCAGCTCGAAGCTGAGCTTCTGACCTTCCGACAGGTTGGTCATGCCGGCCCGCTCGACAGCGGAGATGTGCACGAACACGTCCTGATTACCATCGTCGGGCTGGATGAAGCCGAAACCTTTGGTGGCGTTGAACCACTTTACTGTGCCGTTAGCCATGATGAACTCCTGTTCCCATGCGTAGATGATCGCTCGAACGCAGATGCGTCGAGCGAGGTGATATCGAGAGTACTAGGGAGAGGTCATCAGCGTGTACGGGGTGCTGGGGCATCACCGCACGATGGCTTAAACGAACAGCCTAAGATCGATGATTTAGACTTGGGCCCCATTCGACCGGAAGTCAAGGGAGTTGCACTTCATTCCCGCGACGTCCTCGTAGGAGCGGTGTGGTGGGTCGCTCTGGCGTCCTGCCTCGTATGGTGGGCGCCCAGCCTCGTCCTAATGGCCGCACGGCTGTTGCTCGAAAGACTGCGGGTCGCGGCGGTGATGCACCTCGGCCGCGCTCTGGTAGTGGCCGGGCACTCCGGGGGCCGCGTCGCGGATCTACGCGGCCGAGCTCCGGCGGGCCGAGCGGCGCATGCGGGCGATCACGGGGCGACGAACGTGCCCCCCGCCCGTCGATCAACCGAGCGACAGGGCGTAGGCGACGATCAATGCGGCGAGCAGGAGCGTGCACATCAACAGGGCGACGAGGATACCGTCCGCGTCGCGCCACTAGCGCGGCGGTTGTTCGGGCGTCCTGTCCGGCGGGACCCGCATCAGCATGTCGGGAGCGTAGCAGGATCGGTGCCGGGGCCACGGAGGGCCATGCGTTTCGCGCAGTCTCGTGTGGGTATACCTCAACGGGGCATGGCGTCTCGCTGGGGCATCGTTTAGCTTCCGAGACGGACGGACTTTGGCTCGGTCAGATTGCGGCTCCAGCCGGTTCGGTTTGGGTACACCTCAAGCGAACTACCGGGATCGTCGATGACTGCCCGACGTGGCCACGTCGTCGTAGCAACGAGCTATATCTCAGAAAGCTTAAAAGCTGACCAATCATAGATACCTAAAGATCGGTCTATCTGCCACAATCAAAGGTGACACAGAGATCGCCACCACAGAGTTGAGCAAGGGCGCACCATCGTCCTGCTCGACTATGACTTCGATTGCCGCGTTGCGGCAACCACGGGCAATCTCGTCAGTCGCCATGCGCATGGCACTATACACACCGGCAGCGAGCGCCGCCTCCGCGCTGTCATGCTCGGCCTCGTCGTCGCGAGCGTAAAACTCCGAGTTGCGAAGTTGGATGGAGAACAGCGGCATAGGCTCGGCCTCATGCGAGGCGCAAGCTATGAGCTCACAGCCGCCAGCGCCCCGGACATCGAGCCGACGATGACCTCTCGTACCACGATGTGAACAGAAAACAATATCTCCAGTTAATGTTATAGGAATGCAGCATCATCCCTGCTTCTGTAACCGCCGATGCAGATATCCTTCGTCGAACCCTGAAAATTTGGTCAGCGCCGCCGCATCTCGAATGTGCAGGACCCCTCGTTGCAACGCGATGGCTCCCGATTGACGCAGCTCCTGAAGCACCCTGTTGATGTGCACGGTGCTCATCCCAAGTGCGTCCGCTAGGATCTGCTGAGAGAGGGGCAATTCCATGCCGTCCTGGCCCGCTACGCCGGTGCGCACGGCGCGGATATGGAGTTCGAGTAGCAGGTGCGCTGCCCGCTCGGCGCTGCTGCGCCGGCCGAGGCTGACGATCCAGGCACGCAACGTGCTCTCGTCGACGAGCTGCGCGATGTACATGGCCCGAGCTATACCGGAATGAGCATCCATCATCTCGTCCATGACCTGACGCGAGATCGTTGCAACCTGAGCGGATGTGGCTGTTTGGATGCTGTGATCCATGGTCGCCAACATGCCGACGTTGAGATCGCAGGCATCGCCCGGCATCATGAAGGCCATGATCTGACGCGATCCGTTAGGGAGCACCTTGTAGCGAAAAGCCCACCCCTCCAGCATGACGAACACAGGGCCGGGCTGATCGCCCTCGCGGATGAGATCCTGACGCGGTTTGTAGTCGCGAGGATTGCTGGTCACCCGCGCAAGCGTCTTGCATTCTTTGTCGGTGAGTTCGACGAACTCACGAAGCTTGACCACGAAACGGTTCACCATGGTACGGTTCTACACGGCAACCTTTGCTCCTGATATTGCCGCACGATAATATCTTCAGTTTATGTGGATCAACCCGTCACGCTCGTACTGCGGTCAGCATGCGGCCGGCAAAAATCTATGACACCTATTTAGGCGCTGCACCGAACCCAGAAAATAAGGAATTCAACTGTGAGATGGCTCCGTTTAGGTATGCCTCAAGCGAACCGTTTCGGCGTGAGTCTACCATACCGGCGCTTGACAAACCAAAACAGACTTTTCATAGTAGACCACCTTAAATGGAGCGGTGGTCCATGTTCGTGCGCGCTTACCTCCGAGCCTCGACCGCCGAGCAGGATGCGCATCGCGCCCGGGCCTGCCTCGATGCCTTTGCGGAGGACCACGGTCTGGCCATCGCGACTCGCTACGTCGAGAACGAGAACGGGGCGAAGCTGGCGCGGCCGGAGCTGTTCCGCCTGCTGGCCGACTGCCATCCCGGCGACGTGCTCCTGATCGAGCAGGTCGACCGGCTGTCGCGCCTCACCGAGCCCGACTGGCGCCAGCTGCGGGCCGAGATCGAAGCCAAGCAGCTCCGCATCGTCGCCCTCGACCTGCCGACGTCGTGGACCGTCACCGCCCCGGCCGACCACTTCACGGCCCGCATGCTAGCCGCCGTGAACGCCATGCTGCTCGACGTCCTGGCCGCGGTCGCGCGCAAGGACTACGAGGACCGCCGCCGGCGGCACACCGAGGGTACCGCCAAGGCGAAGGCGGCCGGCACCTACAAGGGCCGGCGCGAGAATGCGGCCCGAAACGAGGGCATCGCCACCATGCTGCGGACTGGCTCATCCTGGCAGCAGATCCAGGACACCTTCCGCTGCAGCAAGGGCACGATCGCGAAGGTGAGGAAGCGCCTGAACGCCACCATGGAGGACCGGCCTGCCGCCGATGTGTCGCACAATTCCTAAGTTCTGCGACACCGCCCCGAGCCGGGGCCACGTCGAGGAGAGAGGGTGTCGCAAAAGTCTGTCGTGAAAGGGAAGCGTTTCGCAACGTGTTCTGCGACAGGCCTCTCCTCTCGCGGCCGCCGAGCCCTCATCGGATCAGTTCGACCACAACCCCTGCAGCCTCAGCGATGAGCGGCCAGCGCCGCTCCGCAGTGAGGACGGGCCGGCCTTCACGCTTGGCCAGGGCCAAGCAGCAGCGGTCGCCGAGCGACAGGCGTACGCCTACGCCGAGGGCCGCGGAAATGGCGCTTGCGGGTTTCGCAGCGCCGTGATTGCGGGTCGGGGAGGCCTGGGTCAGGCCGCGGCGTCGAGGCTCGGCGTTTCGGTCGGGATGGGCCGCCAGTTCCACGGCAGCAGCTCTCCGAGGCTCTGGGCCGGGTGGGACGCGATGCGGCCGAGCACGTCGGCCAGCCAGGCCTGCGGGTCGACGTCGTTCAGCTTGGCGGTCACGATCAGGCTGTTGAAGAACGCCGCCCGCTGGCCGCCGCGATCCGAGCCGGCGAACAGCCACGCCTTGCGGCCGAGGGCCAAGCCGCGCAGGGCCCGCTCCGAGGCATTGTTCGTCATGCACACGCGCCCGTCGTCGAGGAAGCGGGCGAAGGACGGCCAGCGCTCCAGCATGTAGTCCATCGCCTTCGCTACCTCGGAGCCCCGCGGCACGCGGGCGCGCTCGGTGCGCATCCAGCCCTCCAAGGCCGTCACGATGGGCGCGGAGCGTTCGCGTCTCACGGCCAGCCGCTCGGCTGCAGGACGGCCGTTCACCTCGCGCTCGATGGCGAATAGCTCGTCCATGCGTCGCACGGCTTCGAGCGCCAGCGGCGCGATCACCGCCACCTTCTTCCTGGCCCTCTGGCGCGCCGCGGCCTCGATGTCGGCGATCTCGAAGAATTTGCGCCGCGCGTGAGCCCAGCACGCGGCCTCGGTGATCGGCGCAGGCTTGCGCCCGCCCTCGTAGAGCCTGCCATAGCCCCCGTAGGCGTCGGCTTGCAGCACCCCGGTCCAGTTCGCCAGATGCGCCTGTGGGTGCTCGCCCCGGCGGTCGGGCGAGAAGTGGAACAGGGCCGCCGGGGGATCGGCGCCGCCGAAGGGCCGGTCGTCGCGCACGTAGACCCACACGCGGCCCGTGCTGGTCTTGCCCTTGGCCAGCACCGGCACTGTGGTGTCGTCGCCGTGCAGGCGCCCCGCCGTCATGACGTGGGCCGCGATGAGCCGGAACAGCGGCTCCAACACCGCCGCGCAGGCGCCCACCTGACCGGCCAGCGTCGACAGGCTGGGGGGAACGCCTTCGCGGGCGTAGCGCTCGGCCTGCCGGTTCAGCGGCTGGTGCTGGCCGTACTTCTCGAACAGCACCATGGCGAGCAGGCTCGGCCCAGCCCATGCGCGCGGCACGGCGTGGAAGGGCGCGGGCGGCTGGGTGATGCTCTCGCAGGCGCGGCAGGAGAAGCGTTCGCGCACGGTCTGGATCACGGTCCAGCTCCGCGGCACCACCTCCAGCGTCTCGGTGACGTCCTCGCCCAGCTTCGACAGGCGCGTATCCCCGCAGCACGGGCAGGCGCCCGGGCCCGGCACCACGACGCGCACGCGCGGCAGGTGGGCCGGGAAAGGCTGGCGCGAAGGCTTGCGACGCTCCGTCGGCGCCGGCATCGCGGCCTTGGCGGCGGCCTTCTCGGCCGCGAGGGCGTCGGCGGCCGCCGAGGCCTCGAGCTCCTCGAGTTGCAGCTCGTACTGGTCGATGAGGCGCTGCGTGCGCTCCGAGCGCTGGCCGTAGAGGGTCCGGTTGAGCCTGGCGATCTCCAGCCGCAGGTGGGCGATCAGCGCCGCGTCGCCCGACAGCTGCGCCTTCACCGCGGCCGCCTCGGCCTCGGCGCGATCGGCTGCGGCCCGGGCCTCATCGGCGCGCTCCGTGGCCTGGTCGGCTCGGAGTTCGGCGGCCACCAGGGCTGCGCGCAGCGCCTCGACGTCGATCTTTTCGGACTTGGGCCGCTTCGCCATGAGCAGATCCGATCACAGATCTTCAGGTAACGCCAGATCGATGGGCATCGATAGTGTTGATAACAGTCCAGGGCTCATCCTGCCCGGCTCGGCCGCCAAGTCTGCTGTGGGTGGCGCCAGTCTATCCCTTCGAGTAAGTATCCAAGCTGCGCGGGAGATATGGTCACGCTGTCGCCCGCCATGGACGGCCACACGAACCGGCCCCGTTCCAGGCGCTTGGCGTAGAGCGACAGGCCGAGCCCGTCGTGCCACAGGCACTTGATCAGGTCGCCGCGCCGGCCCCGGAACACATACAGGTCGCCCGCGAACGGATCGCGCTTGAGGCCTTCCTGCACCAGCAGCGTTAGGCCGTTCATGCCGCGACGCATGTCGGTGTGGCCGGCCGCGATCCACACCCGGGCGGCGGACGGGACCGGGATCATCGCCGGTCCAGCACGTCGAGCACGCGGGCGAGCGCTTCCGCGTCCACGGCGCCGTCCACCACCACGCGACGCCCCCGCCCCACCTCGATCACCATGCGGCCCTGCACGGCCTGCCGCGGCCTCCTCCGGCGTGGCGCCGGCTCGCTCTTCGCCGCCGGCTCGGGCACCAGGACGGCGGGCACAAAGGCCGGAGCCGGCTCGGGAGCGACACGCTCGACTTTCAACGCTCGGCGCCATGCCATCAACTGCGACCGCGTGATGCCGTGACGACGCGCCGTCGCCGACACCAGCCGCGGCGCCTCCAGGCACTCCGTCACGATGCGGAGCTTCTCCTCCTCCGACCAGCGACGGCGGCGCCCGATCTCGATGACCTCGAGACGTTCAGGCAGGAGACTGTGCGTATGGCTGTCCATACGCGCAGTCTCGATCGTCGACGGCCCCTCTCACAAGGCGGCCCTCGCCGCAGGCATACGCTGCCACCTCGGGTGTTCGACAACAAAGCGCTGGTGTGGCCAGGGATGGAGGATGCGCGGCTTGGGAGCCAGTCGTCGGCGATCCTGGCGACCCGAGTTCACCAGGTCCTGACTTCGCTCAAAACGATATTCGGCTTGGCGCAACAGTGCAGCTGACTTCCGCGGTCCGAGACAGCCCCATTTCACGCCGACCCCATCGGACGCGTCAGCGACGGCGCGCAGCCTGGGAGGGGCTGGCAGATACAGCGGGTAACGCTGCCCGGCCCCCAAGACGATCCCGGCTTCGTCATCGCCCCGAGTGCAGCCGGCCTCTCTCCAGGGCGATCGCTACCTCCCCGTCTCCATTCCCGTCCTCGCCGTTGAAGATCGCGAGGTGCCTCGCCAAAACCCCGTGGACGATCATACGGCTTCGATACGAGCTCAGACCGATATGGTCCTGCCGATCGTCAGCATGGCCTGCACCTCGCCCACCGGCACGGGACGGCTGAATAGGTAGCCCTGGATCTCGTCACAGCCGTCCCGGCGCAGTTGCTCCAGCTGTCGCTCGGTCTCGACCCCCTCGGCCGTGACCCGCATGCCGAGGCTGCGCCCGAGCTGCACCATCGTGCGCACCAGCGTCCCGGCCTCGCTCCGCGTTTCCAGGTCGCGCACGAAGGACTGGTCGATCTTGATCTTGTCGAACGGGAAGCTCAGCAGATAGCTCAGCGACGAGTAGCCCGTGCCGAAGTCGTCCATAGCGATGCGCACGCCCAGGCGCCGCAGCGCGTGCAGGGCCTCCTTCGTCGCGTCCGCCTCCGACAGCAGCGCCGTTTCCGTGATCTCGAGCTCCAGGCGGCTCGGCTCCAGCCCGGAGGTCGCGAGGGCGCCCTCGACGGCCCGCACAAGCCGGCCTTGTGCGAACTGAGCCGAGGACACATTCACCGCCACCTTGACGTGTGGCGGCCAGGAGCTGGCGTCGAGGCAGGCTTGACGCAGCACCCACTCGCCCAGAGGCACGATCAGCCCGATCGCCTCGGCGACGGGGATGAACTCCGCCGGCGACACCAGCCCGCGCGACGGATGGCGCCAGCGCACCAACGCCTCACAGCCGCCGAAACGGTCGAGCGCGAGATCGTGGAGCGGCTGATAGTGGACCTCGAACTCCGCATCGACGAGGGCGCGGCGCAGATCCACCTCGAGCGCGCTGCGCGCCTGCAGGCGCGCATCCATCTCGGGCTCGAAGCAGCGCCACACGCCGCGGCCGTCCGCCTTGGCCCGGTACAGGGCCGCGTCGGCATTGCGCGTGAGAGCGAGGAAGGAGGAGCCGTCCCGGGGCGCAACGGCGATGCCGATGCTCACCCCGGCCGACACAGGCCTGCCGCCGACGTCGAACGGCGGACGCAGCACCTCGACGATGCGCTTCGCCAGCACGACGGCATCCTCGTCGCGCGCCACCCCGCACTGCAGGATCGCGAACTCGTCGCCGCCGAACCGGCACACGGTGTCGACCTCGCGTGCGCAGGCCTCGAGCCGGTCAGCGACGCCCCGCAGCAGCGCGTCGCCGGCCGCGTGGCCCAGCGTGTCGTTGATCTGCTTGAATCGGTCGAGGTCCAGGTACAGCACTGCGAAGCCCTCGCCCCGGCCGAGGCGTTTCACCGCCTCCTCGCCCCGCTCGGCGAAGACGGTGCGGTTCGGCAGCCGCGTCAGCGCGTCGTGGCGGGCCAAGAAGGTGATCTGACGCTCGGCCGCGAGGCGCTCCGTGATGTCCTCGTAGGTGGCCACCCAGCCTCCGTCGGCCGTGCCCCGATGCGCGATGGCGATCGTGCGGCCGTCGCTCAACTCCTCCAGTACGGCGCCCCCGCCGCGCCGTATGGCCTCGAGCCGGCTGTCGTGCAGTTCGTCCAAGTCGCAGGGCCCGTGGTGGCCGGCGATGCTTCTCAGCCCGATCACCTCGCGGAAGCTGATGCCGGGGCGGACGTCGGCCGGGTCAAGCCGGTAGATCTCGGCGAACCGGCGGTTGACCACCACGAGGCGGCTTCGATCGTCGTAAAGGCACAGGCCCTGGGACATGTTCTCCAGCGCCGCATCGAAGCCGAGATTGGTGGCGCGGAGCCTCTCCTCCTGTCGCTTCAGAGCTGTGACGTCGCCAACCATGGCGACGAAGCCGCCGTCCTGTGTCGGGCTGCGGCTGATCCGCAGCCAGCGATCGCCGATGCGGCGCATCTCTCCGTCGTCTGGCCCGGGGATGTCGGACTCCAGCACGGCCCCGCTGCGCAGCGCGGGTGTGTCGAGCATCGCCGCCACGGCGTCCGCCGGCGTGCCGGCCCGCAGGAGTTTCGGGGAGATCTCGAGGAACGTCGCCAGTCGCTGGTTGGCCAGCACGATCGCTCCGGATGCGTCGACGACGGCGATGCCCTCGTCGGACCCCGCCAGCGCGTCGGCGAGGCGGGTCTGGGCGAACCGCCGCTGGGCGACTTCTCGCTCCATCATGCCCCGGATGTTGTCGCGCATCACCGTCATGGCGGCCAGCAGGGCGCCGAGCTCGTCGCCGTAGCCTTGCGGGATGACGCCGTCGAGCCTGCCGCCCGCGATCTCGCGGGCGGCATCGGATGCCGCCGCCACCGGGCCGACGATGCGCTTCGCCATGTAGAACACCACCAAGGCGGCGAGCAGCAGGGCCGTAGCAGTGTAGATCAGCGTGGCGCGGACATCAGAGGCCACGATGGCCCTGGCCTCGCCTCGGTAGGCGAAGCCGTCACCGGCCGTGTAGTTGACGAGCAGGTCGATCTGCTCATTCAACGCCGCGGCGTCCACGTCGAGGGCGCGCCAGTCCCGTTCCCGTCGCGACCCCGCCTCGGAGCGGGCCACGTCCCATCGCTCGACGGCCTGCCGGGCGCGCTCGCCCGCCATCATGGCGCGGGCAGACTGCGCCCGCTCGCTCGCGATCGTGATGTCCTCAAGCAGCGATGTGTGCAGAGTTCCGACTGATTGGCGCAGCCTACCCACCTCGGCGGGGTCGGTCGCCAGCGAGCAGCGAATGAAGGCGTTCTCCATCGCGGCGAAGTCGGCGGCAGCGGCACGAGCGTAGTTCACCGACATCAGGGACTGGTCGTAGGTGCGGGTCATGAGCTGACCCACCTCCTGCAGGCGCACCACCGCGAAGCTCCCGAGGGCGGCGGTGATGGCGGTCATGATCAGGAAGGCGATGAGGATCCGGGCTCTGATCGTGAGGACGAGCCGCGCTACCCTGTCGAGACTGGTGCCGTGCCGGAAGCGCCGTGCCACGGAAGCCAACCGCATATCTCTCGCCCTACGTCACGCGCCCTAGATCGATCAACCTTGAGGTGAGAGGGTAAATGTCTGATGAAGCCAGCCTCCGCGTCGCAACTGAGGCTTAACTCAGGACGGCGACGATCCCCTCGCGACTTGAAGATCGGTCAAGCGACTCCTCAACGCGCGGAGGGATGGTCCATGCAGCTTCGCACATGTCAGTTGTCGAGAACCGCATCAGCCCTACCCGTTCTGGCGGTACTTCTGACCCTCACGACCGGGGCGTCCCTGGCGGCGACGGGCATCAAGTTCGTGGTCTCCCAGCGCGGACGGGCCTTCCTGCCGGGGGCGCTGACGATCCACCGGGGCGACACGGTCGAGGTCGTCAACGACGACGGCGATCTCATGCACCACGCCTATATCGACGATCCCGACTTCTCTTTCGACTCCGGCGATCAGGAGCCGGGCGCCAAGGCCGACATCGTGTTCACTAAGGCCGGCACGTTCAACGTGCTCTGCGGCATCCACCCCAAGATGAAGCTGGCGGTGACGGTGCGGGAGTGACAGGCGCCGGACGCCGAACCGCCCGGGCGCGGATCCCGGGCGGTCGAAGGATGGGCGTGGGAGGCGTTCAGGTCAGGGTGGTGCCGAACAGCACAGCGTGGAGCTCGTAGTAGCCGAGCAGGATGACTGCGAGGGAGGCGGCGTAGCCGAGCGGCGTCCACACGATCTGCCGCACCCGGACCGGCTCGACCCGGTCGTCCGCCGCGATGGCCAACACCAGGGCGATGATGCAGGAATGGCCGATGGCGTCGATCTTGCCGAACTCCAGCACGGCGGACAGGAACATGCCGGCGAGGATCAGCGCCGAGGCGCGGCGGCAGAGCGGCGTCCAGATCAGGGCGAAGGATAGGCCGAACTCCACCGCGCCGGCCGCCTGCATGAAGAAGCTCGGGCTGAAGCCCATGGCGACGTTGGGGTGGGTGACGAAGAGCGGCGAGGTCCACTCCGGATAGGCCCACTTCTCGATGGACGCCCACATCAGCGTGACCGCGGCGGCCCAGCGGGCGATGTCGAGCGGGCGCAGGCCGAAGGGCTCCCGGCCGAGGCCCGTCAGCGCCAGATAGGCGGCGAGGCCGAGGAAGATCGGATAGTCGAGCAGGTGGAACAGGCCGTAGTCGTGCAGCGCGACCCCGTAGAGGACGACGATGCCGGCGGCCGACAGCACGAGGGTATGGCGCCACAGCAGGCAGGCGGCGATCCCGAGCTGCAGGAGCGGGATGAGCTGGGACGTCGTCTTGAGCTCGGGCGTGATGATGATGCCGCCGATGCTCCACAGGTTGACGAAGAAGAACCCCGCGACGGCCCGGATCAGGATGTCCGAGTTCCACCGGACCGGTGCCATGAAGCTGACGATGGACCGCAGCAGCGCGGTGCCGAGCGGCGTCCGCTCGATGATGCCGGCCGCGACCAGCACGAAGATCGTCAGGGCCGTCAGCTCTTCGAAGTCGAGGCACAGCACGTTCGCCAGGCCGACCGGTTGGCCGGCGACGTCGAAGGCGCAGAACCATTTCACGTGGGCGCTAGCCTCGCCAGTGCATCCCAGAACCCAGAGGGTCGAGAACAGCAGGGAAAGAGGTAACGATGGTCGACCGATGAGGCGCTGCAGCACGATCTGCTCCGCTGAATGCTGGTTAACACACATTAACCTAGAAGCCGCCGTGTTGAAGATCTTTCTGCCAGTTCGGTTAACTCCTGCGCGATGATCGTTAGCTGCGCACAGTTGGCGACAACGCGATGACGAACTGGGCAGAGCGTGTCCCTGACACCCGGTCCCGAGAGGTGTCATCATGTCCGGACATGAACCCCTACCCCGTGGGGGAAACGACGGCTCGACAGGAGCCTACCTTGAGTGGGGCCCTGCTCGTCCACGACGGCGAGACCGCCGACGGACAGCGCAATCTCGACGTCTCAGCGATGCGCACGGTACGCGATCATCACAGGTCGATTCTCATCCTCGACCATGAAGCATCTTCAACATTCCGCAACGATTGCCCATTAATTCGGCAGCAGGAAGACGCTGTACCATCAGCGCCATGGTCACCGAACCGCGTCGAGCACTCGCGCACGGCCGACCCGTTCGAGAGCCCGCTCATGATCGCTGTCGCGGAGATCGCCGTCCCCGCCTATGTGGTGGAACATCGGGGAGCGGAGGGCTACGTCTTCGCCCAGGTCAACGCGGCGGCCGTCGAGCTATGGACGGGCCGGGGTGACGCGATCACATGGCCAGGGTCGTTGTCCGAGGCCTTTCCAGAGGACATCGCCCAGCGCATCGCTGGAAGCTACGACCTCTGCCTGCGCACGGCACGCACCCTCGAGCGCGACAGCACCGTGCCGACCCCTCGCGGGGACATGACCATTCGGACGACCCTCTACCCGCTGGCAAAGGGACCGGATGGGTGGCCGAGCATTCTCGGCATCGTCACCGACGTCACCGAGGAACGTCGCATCAGAGACGAGCTCGAGCAGTCGAATGCAAGGCTCTCTCTTGCCATGGAGGCGCTCGGCGGCGCGCACTGGTTCTACGACGCCGTCCGCCGTACCTTCGATCTCGGACCCAGCTTCTCCCGTCTCCTCGGCGCGCGCTACCTGCCCGTCATGAGCATGGCCGAGTGGCTGGACGTCGTCCACCCTGACGATCGAGACGACACCTGCTTCATCGACCTGCTGAATGGCAGGGTGGCTCAGAGAACCGAGGAGTTCAGGATCGTCGACGCGCTCGGCGAGGTGCGATGGTTGAGGTGCTTTCGCCGTGCCGTCCACAACGGCCCGCTCGTGTCGGGCATCGCCGGCGTCGTGATCGACATCACGGCGGAGAAAGATCGTGAGGACCGGCTCGTCGAGCAAACGTTGACCGACCCGCTCACCGGGCTCGCCAACCGCCGCGGGCTCGAGCAGGTCCTGTCGGCCGCGATCGCAGATGCCAAGGCGCTGACCCTGCTCATGATCGACGTGGACCAGTTCAAAGCCTACAACGACAGCTACGGCCACGTCGCCGGCGATGCCGTGCTGCGCCGCGTCGGCTCCGCCATAGATGGTGTCATGTCGCCCCTGGGCGGACTGGTCGCGCGCTACGGCGGGGAGGAGTTCGTGGCCGTCGTACCGGGGCTCGGCTTCACCGAGGCCGATCGGGTCGCCGGAGAGGTGCTGCGAGCCGTCTCGGATCTGCGGGACCCGCATGCCGCGAGTCAGCACGGCGTCGTCACCATCAGCGCCGGCTGCGTCACGCGGGTGGCGGGAGAGCCAGGGCTCGATCTTCTGACCGTGGCCGATGCCGCCCTGTACCGAGCCAAGAGTGACGGTCGGAACTGCTTTCGTTGGGCACGGCTGCAGGGCGACCGGTGTGCGTCTCGGACGCCCCTTCGAAGCTCGGCAGCGTGAGGACGCCTTCTCGATCGACAGGCATGGCCAACCTGGAAGAGTTCATGCCACGGCGTGGAGGCCGACCGCTGCGGTGGGTTCACTGGACAGGGGTCGGCAGACCAGGATCGCCGACGCCCGGGCAGACCGGCGTCGAAGGTCAGATGCTCGGCGTCGCCGCGCACGGCGAACCTCAGTCAGCCCGTTCCTGAGGAGTGAACTCCAACACGAAGCGCGTGCCGGGATCGGCGTTCTGCCAGACCGGCTTGCCACCGAGCTGGCGAGCGAGGCGTGCGATCAGCTTCATGCCGAGGCTCCGCGACGTCGCTGCATCGAACTGCGCCGGCAACCCGAGGCCGTGGTCGCGAAGCTCGAAGCGGATCTCGCCCTGTTCAAGCTCCGTCACGGTCAGCGCGATGTCGCCCGGCACTCTCGGAGGCGCATATTTGATGGCGTTGGTCAACAGACCCAACTGCACCGCATCATCGGTCGGCATGAGAACTGTCAATCGGCGTTGAAATTTGACCCCCTATCGGCGTCCAATGTTGACCCCCTTGCTGCAATCTGAGGCGGTAGCGGCCGCCCGGCGAAGCGGGTCAGGGTTGCGCAGCCGGGCGGCTGCGGTGGCGTGATGCTCAGGCCGAGGCGCGGTTTTTGAAGCGCCAACTCTCGTTGCCGGTCTCGACGATCTCGCAATGGTGGGTGAGCCGGTCCAGCAGTGCGGTCGTCATCTTGGCATCGCCGAACACGTTCGGCCATTCACCGAAGGCCAGGTTGGTCGTCACGATGACGGAGGTCTGCTCGTAGAGGCGGCTGATGAGATGGAAGAGGAGTTGCCCGCCAGACTGGGCAAAGGGCAGATAGCCGAGTTCGTCGAGCACGATGAAGTCCATGCGCGACAGGTAGTCGGCCATGCGGCCGTGGCGGCCGGCGCGGCCTTCGGCTTCGAGCCGGTTCACGAGGTCGACGACGTTGAAATAGCGGCCACGGGCGCCGTTGCGGATGCAGGCTCGGGCGATCCCGATGGCGAGGTGAGTCTTGCCGGTCCCGGTGCCGCCCACCAGGACAGCGTTGCGCTGGTGAGCAAGGAACTCGCCGCCGGCGAGATCGCGCACCAGCATCTCGTTGATGAGCGTGCCTTCGAACCGGAAATCCTCGATGTCCTTGGCTAAAGGCAGCTTGGAGATGGTGATCTGATACTTGATCGAGCGCGCCTGTTTCTCGGCGATCTCGGCCTGCAGCAGATCACCGACGATGCGTTGCGGCTCGTGCTGGCGCTTCAACGCCGTGGTGATGATCTCGTCGTAGCCGGCCTTCATGCCGTAAAGCTTCAGGTCCACCATCGTGGCCAGGATTTCGGAACGTTCCATCACATGATGCTCCTCAGAGTGTCATAGCGCGCGCAGTCGGCGACGGGCTCGTGCTGCAGGCGCAGCGCGTCAGGGGTATCGATGGTGATGACGCGCGCGGGTTCGCGGCGTCGGGCCAGGATGTTGAGGATGATGTCGGCCGAGTGGACGCCGGCTTCGAGCGCCTCCAGGCAGGCAGCCTCGACGGCCTCCAGCCCGTCGTCCATGGCGGCCGTCAGCAGGCCCACCATCTGGCGATCGCCATCGTCGGCGCCGGCGAGCTTGCGCCGGACGCGCTCGAAGGCGGGCGGCAGCACCAATCCTTGAACGGCGCCCCGTTACGCAGGGCGCCGGGCTTGCGGCCAGCACCGGCACATAATGCCAGGGCTCGAATACGGTCTCGTTGCGGCCGAACCTGCGAACATGCTCGCCCACGACATGGCCGCCCTGGCGCAACTCGATCCGCTCCGCATAGGCCCGCACTTCGACGGGGCGGCCGACGGCGCTCGCCATCACCGAGTAACGGTTGTTGTCGAAGCGGATCAGGCACGTCTTGGACACCGAGACCGGCACGGCGTGGAAACCGTCGAAGGCGCTGACATAGGGCACGAGGCTCGGCCGCTCCGCCTCGAACGCCTGCCAGACCGTGATCTCCTTGTTCTCGGGATGGGGATGGCCCTTGGCGTAAGCGACGCACTGATCGAGGAGCCACCTGTTCAGCTCCTCGATGCTCTTCACGCGCAGGCGGGGCGTGAAGAAGCGCTCGCGCACCGGCCGACCGGTTCTCGACTTGGCCCTTCTCCCATCCCGACGCCGGCGTGCAGGCGACGGGATCGACGAGATAGTGAGCGCACATCTGCTGAAAACGGCGGTTATATTGTCGTTCCTTGCCGACGAGGATCGTTTCGACTGCCGTCTTCATGTTGTCGTAGATGCCGCGGCGGCAGGCGCCTCGAAGAAGGCGAAGGCCTTGTCGTGGGCGTCGAACACCATCTCCTGGCTTTCGCGCGGATAGGCCCGCGCAAACAGCATGCGGCTGTGGCAGAGCCGGACGTGGGCCACCTTGATGGTGACGGTGGTGCCGTTGATCAGCACGATCTCGTGGCTCCAGTCGAACTGGTAGGCCTCGCCCGGATCAAAGCTCAGCGGCACGTGGGCGGCGGCCGTCACCGCGACCCGCTCGCGCCGCCAGCCCCGGGCGTAGCGCCGGACAGCGTCGTAGCCGCCCGCATAGCCGCGGCCGCGCAGATCCTCGAACACGCGGATCATGGTGAGCCGCTCGCGGGCCGCCTTGCTGTCGTTGGCGGCCAGCATCTCGTCCAGATCAGCCCGCCACTGCCCGAACTTGGGCATCGGCTGGACCTCACGCTCGTACTCGAACGCGGTGCGGCCGGTGCGCACCACCTTGCGCACGGTGTTCCGGGACACGTGCAGATCCCGGACGATCTCCTTGATGGACCGGCCTCGAATGAAGAACTCGCGCCTGATGCGCGCAATCGTGTCCACGCCTTTCATCCCCCCCACCGCCCGTCCCGCAACAAGGACGTGCAGCTTGCTCGAATTGCACTCGAGGGGGTCAAAGTTGGACGCCGATCCCCCTCACATGGGGGTCAAAATTCCACGCCTAATCACAAGCGGCGCACCGCCCTTTCCCTCCACAGTCGCAAGGTTCCGGTCGGGACGGGCGCGGTCCCGGCCAGCGCGACGACGCACACGGACGCATGTCGAAGGCCCCTCGCGATGGCACGCGCACCCGCGAAGCCGCCTGCTCAGGGACGAGGTCGAGCGACGGGCCGCGAAAGAGCGCGGGCGTGCACGGGGGATCGACGGGGCGTCTCGCCCCGAACCGCGTCCGGTGCGCCCCCCGCTATTGCCTCAGCGCACGCGGCCCGGGTCGGGCCACCGGGACGAGCGCCGTCGATCCCGCCTCGGTCGGACCACCACTCCTGACGAGCGCGAGGAGCACGGGCCAAGCCGAGAACGTCCCCGCCCTGCTCTTCTCGGTCAAGGCGCGGAGGTAACCGCCCGGGCTCCGGATCGCGTCGGTCCGCTGCAGAATGGCCGCCACCGCGACGGACGCGACCTCGTCGCCCATCGTCTCCCGCGCCGCCTGCCAGGCAGAAGGGCTGATGCCAAGCATACCGCGCACAAGGCCCGCGGCGGTGAGCAGGTCCCTCCAGTCGCCCACCCCTTCCCGCCCGTACATCGCTATGTCAGGGCACGCCCGCAATACCAGCTCCAGGGGGAGCCGTCTTGGCGCCGTCCCTCCTCCCTGCTCCTTTTGATAGGCAGGTTCAAGTTCAGTAATGGGATCTGTATTTGAATTCTCGATCTGCGCGCCGTCCTGGGTCGCATTGCCGCCTAGTTTCTGATTCGAGACGAGGCACTCCAAGGCGCTGCTGACCTCCATCGCCAAAGCGTGCAGGGAGTCAACCAAAGGGGCGACACTTTCCACGGTGACCTTGCGGGGAAGACGTTGGCAAAGACCGGCAAACGCCTCCCGGTAGGGCCGCCAATCTGCCCCGGCAGCCGCGCCGGCCTCGATCATCTTGCCGATGTCCCGGCGATAGATGGTCACGCGCTCGCGCGCCATCGCCGCGCTGCGCTTGGCCGCTTCGACCTCCGCGGCCAAGCGGGAGAACTCCTCGGCCCTCGCGAGCAGCGGCGACAGGTCGAAGCCGTAGGCGAGCTCGATGCCCCCCTCCCCCCGGTGAGCGTACCTCTTGCCGTTCGGGCTGTCCCTCCGGATCAGGAGGCCGGCGTCCACCAGGGACGCGAGGTGTCGCCGAAGGGTGGTCTCGGCCATGCCGTGGGACCGCAGCGAGAGCGCCTTGTTGGAGGGAAAGACGACGAGGTCGCCGGCCGCCAGCGCGGTCTCCGGCAGGCAAGTCAGCAGCGCATTCAGCACCACCAGGGCCCTGTCCGAGACGCCGACCAGTTCCTTGCACTCCGTGATCGAGCGGAAGACCTTCCATTTGTGGGCGACCTTGCCCTCGAGATCGCGCACGGCGACCTGCGCCGCCGCCATGCCGAGCGACAGCGTTCGCCGCCCGAAGGGCGTCGTTATGTGTCCCATGATCCTTGCCTTTCGCGAGGGCAAAGAAATCCAGTCGCCGAAACGGCGTCGCACCTTGACTGCGATGTGCGGAAGTGTGATTCTCTCAGTCGCCAAACACAAGAGAGGGCTTCCGGGGCGGAGACGCTTCGGGGGCCTTTTTTCTTTTGCCGCTGTTGCTCCTGGTTAGTGGGGTACTCACGCCATCGCGGCCATCCCTTACGGGGCGGCTTCGAATTCCTGGACGAGGTCGCGCAACCGCGCGAGGACGCGCTCAGCGAACTCCGGCGACCTGCGCCGGTCGATCGTCAGCGTGATCCGGTCCTCGTTCCTCACGACCTTGGCCAGCGAGCGCCCGCCCGCCGTCGACCACGTCTCGGCCGCGGCCTTCGCGGGCCTCGTCCGGGTGGCGCCGATCACGGCTTTGAAGCGAGCGTTGCTGTCGAGCCCCCCGAAAGATGGGGACGCGATCGCCGCCTCGACGTCCCCGCGGTGCCGCTCGAAGAGGCCAGCGAGCTCGATCCAGCCCCGCCGTCCCATCCCGGGGGCCGGGCCGATGGCGGAGATCACCGGCTCGGGAATCTTTGTCGCGACAGACAGCATGTTCGAAAGGTCGCTCTTGTAGATCGACATCGCGGCCATGATTGTGGCTCTGGGGAAGCCGCGCCCCTCCAGCCTATGCGCGAACAGCGCCTTCTCCACGTAGGACAGGTCCTCGCGCTCGTGGTTCTCCTGCCCCTGCGCGATGACGAGTTCCTCGTCGGTCAGCTTGCGGACGACCGCCCGGACGCCCCGGCCAAGGGCCTTCACGGCGCGCAGGCGGCGGTGCCCAAAAGCGACCTGGTACCGGCCGCCGTCGTCCGGGCTCGGACGCACGAGGATGGGGTTGAGTTGCCCGTGGTCGCGGATCATCTCGGTCAGGCTGGACAGGGCCTGCTCGGAGACCGGCATGCGGTCGGAGACGAACGAGGGATCGACGAGGTCGGTGTCGAGCTCAACGATGACCTGCCCCTCGGTCAGGCGGCGCTCGACCTCCTCGGCGCGCCGCGCGCGCTCGCTGAACTCGCCGAGCGACTGGCCGATCGCGCCCACAGGCCGGGCCTCGGCGTCCGGGATGAGACCCGGTGCGCCCAGGATCGGGCGCGCGCGCTGGCGGTTCAGGGCCTGAGCTCCCGTGGGCTCGGCCTGGACGGCGGGGTCGGGCGCCGCGCGCCCAACGAACAACGCCTTGCGGCTCATCACGCCCTCCCCCAGGCCTTGCGGATCTGCCCCTCGATCTCGGCGCTCACGTTCGTGACCGACTCGAGCGCGCGATCGTAGGTGGCCCGCGTGAATTGTTGACGCTCGACCTCGAAGATCGTCTGGTTCGTGAGGCCGGCGTCGGAGATCGCGGTGCTCTTCAGCATCGGGTGGATGAGGACGTGCTCGCCGAAGATCGATCGCAGGAACGCGACCATCTGGTTCTGCGGTCCGTCGCCCGGCTCGAAGCGGGTGACGAGGTACCTCATCCAATCATAGGACGTCGAAGCCCCGTGCCGCGACACCTCGTCGAGGAGGTCACCGGTCATCTGCAGGAATTGCGACATCGACATCACGTCGAGCATCTGCGGGTGGACGGTGATGAGCACGGCCGTCGCGGCGGTCAGGGCCGAGAGGGTTAGGTAGCCGAGCTGTGGCGGGCAGTCGATGACCACAACGTCGTAGAGGTTCTGCGCCTGGGCGATCGCCTGCCCGATGCGCGCGAAGAACAGCGTGTCGCCCTCCCGCCGGCCCATGAGGGCCTTCGGGGTGTCGTGCTCGAACTCCATCAGCTCGAGGTTGGCGGGGATCAGGTGCAGCTCGGGGATGTACGTCCCCCGGACGATCTCGGCGATGGGCCGCCTCGCCTCGTCGTACCTGATCGCCCCGTAGAGCGTCTCGTTCGGCCCGACCATGGTCTCCGGTTGATGCCCGAACAGGGCCGACAGGCTCGCCTGCGGATCGAGGTCGATGGCGAGCACCCGGTAGCCATGGAGCGCGAGGTGCTGCGACAGGTGGGCGGCGGTGGTCGTCTTGCCGCTGCCGCCCTTGAAGTTCATCACGGTGACGACCTGCAGGTGCTCGTCGCCGCCGCGGTGCGGCAGGTAGCGCCGGTTGCCCCGCGCGCCCTGGTCGAGGGCGTGGCGGAGGTCGCTGATGTCCTGGACGCTGTAGCTCCGCCGCGCCCCCTTCTGGGCCGAAGCGCCGGCCTTGTCGCCGGCCGCGACCTGCCGCAGGTAGGATTCGTGGATGCCGAGCAGTCGCGCCGCCTCGGCGGGCGCGAAGGGGCGTATCGTCTTCTCGGACTCCGGTGCGAACGTCTTCCTCTGGTGCGCCTGCAGTTCGATTGACAGCGCTTCGCCGTGCCTCTGCACGAGGTCCTTCAGCGCGGAGGCTGCCGCGTCCGCCGTCTCGCCCCCCATCCGCGCCTGGGCCACGCTCATCCCCTCTTCCACCAATAGCATCGCTGGCAGCCGAGGAATCGACGATCCAGCGATGGCAAACCATAGTTGCTATCCCCGGGCCGTGGCAAGTCGGCCGGTTTGGTGAGCCGGACGGCGTGGTTAGCCGCGGCTAACGCCGGGTCGACCCGGATCGCTCGACGACTGCGGGAACGGACATGCCCGCAATGTGGCGGGACGGTTCCGACGCACGTCACGGAATCATCGCCCGATTTATCGCCACAGCTCATTTGCACGAAGATACAGTGCTTTACTCGCTCGACGGGCGACTTCGAGCGACGCCTCTGCGCCGACCGCGGAAGGTCCCGTGGCGCGTGCCGGACCCGAGCCGAGGCTGAGGTTCGAGGTCAGGCGGTGGTCGATGCGGACGCGGTGTCGAGCTCACGAGCCGATTCGAAACTGTTGATAAGTGGGTCTGGAACGTGCCCAGGGCGCGGACTGATGGGTCGATGCTGCGAATCGTTTCGAGCGTCGCCACAACGTCCCAGACGTTGCCCCGAGCACCTCGAACCCGAACGCGCTCGGGTCGAGACTGCGCGGCGAGGGCGGCATCCGTCCAAAACACCCGGACGGGGTGCGCGCGATGGATCGCCGTTGGGACCTCGCCGCTCCCGCCGTGGGATGAACGGACGGAGCGCATCGTCCACCAACGATCGCCTCGGACGGGCGCCGATTGGGCCGGATCCGGCCAGGGCGACTACCGATCCGGCCGGAACGCGTACGACCCCGGCCTGTGTCGGCGCGCAGTGTGGAGCGGGGCCTCCGCGACGAATTCCGTAGGACCAGATGAATGTATGCTGATGGTCGGGATTGGCGTGCGGACGATGCCGCCGATCGGCACCCGGCTCCGCCGCGCGTTGCCCGAGTGCCTCGCTCTATCGCGCATCGCGAACAGGCCCACGAATGGCGTATGCCACATCTGGCCCGGGTGCGACGAGTTACCGCTAAGCCCGGGCCTTCAGGGATCCGGTCGTCATCATAGCGGGGATGACCCCACAAGCGCCGTAGCCAGGGCGAAGGGAAGAGGCGGGCACGCTCATGGGTGGCGGAGCGACCACCCTGGCGCTGAGATGCCTGGCCCATCGGTCGGACAACGGCCGACGCCAGACCGAAGCCGTCGGTGGAAACCGTCAGATCGGCGGTGCAGGGACAGCGCGGGGCGGGACCCCGGCTCGGGCGGTGCACCACGCGGGTAATTTCACAGGCACGGGGGGCATCTCTCACTCATGTCGTCGCCGAGATTTCGCGGTCCGCCCCGAGCGTTCATCGACCCCACTCGCTCGAGCGCTCGATCGATGGTGCGCCCGAGCCGTTAGGTGGAATCTGCGTGCGCACGCATTGGGATCGAGTGCCGGACGCCGTGGCTTCGCGCCATCGGAAAGGACGGGATCGGTCAAGCGGCGTCGGCGCGACGACACGGCGGCGGCACGCGAACGCTTTCCGTACCGTCGCCGCACACGGTACGCGCGCAAAGGCATAGATCCGTGCGACGCCGTGACCGTGGACGCTCGGCGTGCGACGATCGACTTGGTCCGGCATCCGTCACCCGACGGAAGCGGACCGCTGACCCGGGATCGGCCCTGCGGAGGGCATCGCGGCGACCCGGCACAGCGACTCCGCCAGCACGGCGGGCGACACGGGTCAACATTGTGACCGGAGCCGGTCCCATGCGCTCGGGCGCTCGCCATCCCTCCGGATCGTACATCGAGCGGGGCAGGGACCACTCCGGTCGGTGCGCATCCGATGCGCCGAGGCCCGCGGGTGTTCCCCCTCCCCCCTCGGCGCGACCGCGCGCGGCGGGTCCTGGAGGAACCAGGCTAGGCACCCGGATGCCGTCCGAGGGTGCATGGCTCCGTGGCGGTCGCGCGAGGATCCCCGGGTACGTCGCCCTGGATGCGGTTCGACGCGCGCACGTCACGATCGAGTTATCCTCCACCTACCAAACTCGTCCTTCCATTCACGATCGGCCGCGACGGGTCGATCGGAGTTTCACCCCGGAGCGGTCCATGACGGCCCCAGCCGCTCACGGCTTTTCCTACGCGCCTGGTAGCTTGGTCGACGGACGGCCATCGGGCAGGGCAGGGGGTAGACAGGGCCAACGCTGCTCTCGCGTGGCGTCGCACCACGTCGCGGCGTCGACGTGCGCGACGGTCCGCTTCTTCGACACCGTCTCATGAACGCTCGGGACGGTCTCGTGGCGCTGCTGCAGTCCTCGGACAGGCTCCACCCCTCGCTGCACCGATTACGGGGATGCCTCCGTAGGCTCGCTCGCAGCACCCGATGGGCGATGCCACGGCTCAGTCCTACGATCAGCCGCCCGCGGGCGTGGGCAGAGTTGATCGGTCACGCACCGCCGCGGCGCTCCGGAGAGGCGCTCTTCGGGAGCGCCTCGTTCGCGCACGGGACTACGAGGGGCACCGACGTCGAATCAGGCCAGCAATTGATGCTCGACCGATGGACGGGGTAGGGCGTCATCGATGGGCTGGTGCGGGCCCGCGACGCCTAAGGCGACCCGCTGCGCATCCTCCGGTTCCGCACATCGGGAGGGGGAATATCCCAGGCTGGCGGCGTGGTCGATTCTCCAGCGACGTCGTTCACCTGCCGCTCTCGGATGGAGGGGGAGGCCGGACCGCGCGTTTCGGGACCGTGGCCGTCGGCTCGCGACCTGTCGAGCGCTCTCGGCTCTGTATGATCCTCATCCGCTCTTCAGAGCGGGGAGGGACGACGCCTCCGGGACGGTGGAGCCCCGGCGGCGGGCGCTGGCGCATTGCACCCGCAGGGTCATGCGTGTGGGTCGGCGCAGGGGATCGTCGTGCGGCACGCTGGTCCTCGCGCGATCGGGTTCCTCAGCCCGCCTCCGGACCGGCCGGACGGGGCAGGCTGGTCGAATCTCGGCGTCTTCGCTGAGGTCGGCGTTCGGGTCATAGTCCGACGGCCCGCTGGCGCCTGAGCTTCCAATTTGGAACGGTTCGCTGTTAGCCGCGGCTAACGGGGCCAGGAGGCAGCACAGACGCCATCGGATTGCCTGCCGCCGGTTCGAGCTGCGCGCCGAAGCGCGCCTCCTCCGAACCTCGGGCCATCAGTGCTCGATGCGGCCCAGCCTCCACCAGCTCCTCCGGACGACGATCACCGGAGGCGCTTCCGCCCAACGACGCCGCTCGCCGACGACTGAAGACCTCGCATCGGTGCATGGACGGCCGGCGGGTGTCGCGTCGACCGTTGAGCCAGGGCAGCAGGCTGGGGCCCGGCTGCCAGCGGCCCTCCCCCGATGCGTCGAAGCCTCGACGGCGCCAGCCACACGACCATGTCCCCGGACGGGGACGGACCACTCCGGCTGCATCCCCGCTCAACGGACGCTCGTGTTCATCACCGCGTAGAGCTCGTCGCATCGGCCCCGGACCCGCCGATCCACTGCGAGGCGATCGACGCGGCTCGCCCACGGCCGATGCTGCCGGACGATGTCGACGTCCGGTCTGAGGCGGGCAGGGGATCGTGGACCCTCGCGGGCAGGCTGCGCCACGCACGCCTGCGCGGGAGGGGAGCGAGCCCGGGGGTCGTCCGGATGCGCGACGCAGGTCGACCCGGGGCCGGGCCGATGGCCGGCGTAGCATTCCACGGCGGGCAGTGCGATCGCGCATCGAAAAGACACTCCCGGTCGACGGTCCCGCTCTTCCGGACGGCGGGCGAGCGATGGACTTCGCCGAGGCGGATCTGGCTGCATCGCAGATGTATGGGCGAGGAAGCCAAGCGGTCTCCCGGTTCCCACTAGACTGGGCCGTCCTGCACGACACCGAGGCCTCGCGACGCTCGACGTCCATCGCATCCACGGCGACGCGCCTCCGCTTTGAATGGATGTGCCGCGACGCGCGGGAGGAGCCGGATGATACCCAGCGACACCCCGGGCACTGGAGCGCTGGATCAATGTTCCCATGGGCTGGATGGGGCAGAGCATGACGGGGCGCCGGTTGTGCGGGGTTCGGATCCCACTCCACCGCCGTTGAGGTGCCCGGCACGCGGCTCGCCAACCGACCGCCGACAGAGCTCACGGCCTGGTTCGCCCTGGGCAATCCAAGCGATTGCGGGGGGCGGACGTCGGACCAAGCGATGCGGTACGCGGCGTTCGCTTCACCTCTGTGCTGGGCCGAGATCCGACTCCCCCTCTTCCCGCCCCGGTTCGACGGACACCGCAGTCGCGACGCACGGGCTGGGTTCCCGCGGACCTGCGACGACGCTCGTTCATCGTCCCTATGAGCACCTCCTCGCCATCGCGCGCATCACGGGTTCCGCTGGGGTCAGGTGGATCAGGATCGCGCGCGGAGGAGATAGCCGGCCGAGACGGTCGGGACGACGAACTACCCGCACCGCGCGGCTCGCGGCCGACCGATGCCCGACCGTGCACGTGCTTGGTGCCGTCCGGAACACGACCCGATGACGCGGCGGGGGCAGGGCCTAACTCATGTCGAGGTGGTGGCCGAGGATGCTCTCGGCGGCGTGCAGTGCCCGTTTCCGCCCGACGACGTCAGGGGAGGGGCCGCGTATCGAGCTGACGTGCCCCGTCCCGCTCGGCGAAACACACTCAGGCTACCGGCCAGTCTGCTCGATCGACGCCACGGGCGTTCAACGGCGGTTGCCGTCAAGAGACTCGTTCGGCCGCCTCGACCGGGCGGTCCTCGTGCATCGCACGACCCGCCAAGTCCAGTGCGGGGGTTCAGCGCGCAGCCGAACGGCATGGGCCGCGCTCCAGAATACATTCTGGCCGGCATGGATGACGCATGGCGGCACGTGGTGGGTCGAACGCCCGTTCCCCAACTTGCGAGTGGGGCCGTCCTCGTGACAGTTCTCATTCGTCAAGGATCCGCCCGCGACGCGCACGACGGGGGTGGACTTCTCCGGGCCGCCCGGAGCGACCCTGCACCTTTTCCGGCGGTGTCCGTCGCACGCATACGCTGGTGAAGGGAGAGCGGCAACGGGGGAGGGAACACCTGAGGATCGGGTCCTCCCCTGCCCCAGCACTCGGGTTTGGTGTCACCATTGAACTCGGAGGCCGCATCGGGGATCGGCGCACGGATTTGGCCCAAAGGCTCGGACGTGCCATAAACGGGCGGCCTTCCCGTTGACACTGGCCCAGCGCCGCTTGGCGATGCTTCGCGGACGCCCGGACAGCCGCACCCGGAAGCGGGCCTCGTCCTCTGCGGCAAGGGCCGAACCTTGCGTTCCATAATTTATATTATGCGAATCACCGTTCCACGATCGATGTTTATGGGATATAGCCCGATTCCGTGAGGATGCGGGGTTGACGGCGGGGTCGCTTTCGATTCGGTTTTGTGTCGATGATCAAGCGCCATTTCCTGAGCAAGGACGATCGTGCGCGGCTGACGGGCATCGCGCGGGATGGGCTTGAGGAGCATCGGGTCGCCCGGCGCGCCAACGCGATCCTTTTGTTGGACAAGGGCTGGAGTTGCGAGCAGGTTTCGGAGGCTCTCCTCCTGGACGACGACACGATCCGGAGCTGGTTCAAGGTTTATCGCGAGGGCGGCGTACCGGCTCTGGCGCGCTTCGACTTGGCGGGCGGGCACCGCGCCTTGACGGTGGAGCAGCTCACGGCCCTGAAAGCCTGGGCCACGGAGGCGCTTCCGGCGTCGACACGCGCGATCGGTCATCACATCCGGACGACGTATGGCATGTCGTACACGCGATCCGGTTTGATCAAGCTGATGGCGGCGCTGGATTTTGTCTGGCGCAAGCCTGACCTTGTGCCCTCGCATCTCGACCTTGCGGCGCAGGAAGCGTTCATCGAGCAGCATGAGCGGCTCCGCAACGGCCTTGGGGCCGACGAAGCGATCGTCTACGGCGATGCCGTTCACCCGACCCATCAGACGCGACCGGCGGGCGTGTGGATGCCGCGTGGCGCCGACGTCGCGGTTCCTGCGGCGTCGGGCCGTGATCGCATGAACATCCATGGTGTGATCGACCTGGAGACCGGCGCGACGCGGATGAAGGAAGTGCTTTCGGTCGATGCGCAAAGCACGATCGAGCTTCTGACCTCCATCGAGAACGCCTACACGACGATGCGTCGGATCCATGTCTATCTGGACAACGCCCGCTATCATCATGCCCGTGCTGTTCAGGATTGGATGAGGCAACCGGGACGGCGCATCGTGCTTCACTTCATCCCGAGTTACTGCCCTCACCTCAACCCGATCGAGCGGCTCTGGGGCGTGATGCACCAGAACGTCACCCACAACCGGTACTATGCCACATTCAAGGACTTCGCGGAGGCGATCCTGACATTCCTCAAGGAAACGGTCCCGAAGCACTTCAGTCGCTTCTCATCCCGAATCACCGATAACTTCCGCATCCGAGACCCAAAGGATTCTCGGGTCGTCGCGTCGTAGATGTATAGCCTAACAAGGACCTACTCTGCCGGAGGCTGGAAGCCGAACACGCGGTAGAAGATGTCGCTATGCCGTTCGAGCCACGCCGTAGGTGCATCGCCAAGCTTGCCGGCTATGACGCTGCGACCGAGCGTGGCGATCTTGTCGAAGCGAATGGTGGAAGGCACTTTCAGCCCTGTCCCGGGAAGCGGATCCAGGGACGCCATGTCGGATCCGGTCCATGGCCTCGACGTAATGAAGCACAGCACGAGATCCTGCCTGCGATCGTTATCGCGCGACACCACGAGGGCAGGACGGCGCTTCTCCCCCGACAAGTCGGTGAATGGAAAGCGCGTGAGCACGATGGAGCCGAAGGAAAACATTGACCTTCACGACCGCGGTGCGGCGAGGTCGGCGTCAGAATAAAGATCAGGCTCATCGCCGAGCCAGTCAAAGGCCCCTCCCCCCTGGTTCATGGCAGCGAGCGGGATCGGCTCGGGTTCATCCGGCATGATGTCCACCAGCACATGAACCCGTGTCGCCGCCGCGATCCCCCGGTGCGCCAGTTCGGCTGACACCTGACCGGCCTCCGCATCGAGCATGATTCTCTGCATCGCCTCCCCCCTGCCCTTCTCAATCTCGAAACATGAACGTCCCGCCGCTGGTACGGCGACTGGTAGCACACTGGCGAGCGCGATCGAACCGACCAGGCTTGCCGTCGACTGTGCGACTCGCGGCTGCCCGAGTGGCAAATTTGGGTGGACAGCAGTCCGGCCGCTTCTGAACCCGGATAGGCGGAAAGGAGACGTTCAGACCGAACGACCATCGAACCGGTCTATCAGCCGCAACTAGATTCCAGCGATGTCCATCCCTTTGACCGCCTCCTCGGATGCTGCGTGCGGTATCGCGCAAGAGGTGAAGGTACCCCCGATAGCGTTCGGATCGTGCGCAGGGCTAATAGGGAATGATGCGTGTCAGTGGGCGGGGGAGCGATGATGCCGAGGAACGAGCACGCTGTGCTGCACGGTAGCGGGGCCATGGGCGATCGCATCCGCGCCTTCGAGTGGGCGACGATGCCCTCGGGCGCGGTGCCGATCTGGCCCTCGCCCTTGAAGACCTTGGTCCGGGTCATGCTGGCCGCCAAGCAGCCCATATTCGTCGCGTGGGGGCCGGACCTGACGATGCTCTACAACGACAGCTACGTCGAACTGCTCGGCAGCAAGCACCCCGACGCGCTCGGCACCCGCTTCATGCGGGTCTGGGCGGAGATACGCGACGATCTCCAGCCCCTGGTGGACCAGGTCTACGCCGGTGAGCCGGTCCACATGGATGACATCGCCCTCATGGTGGACCGCGAGGGTCGCAGCCCCGAGGCGCACTTCGCGGTAGCGTCCACGGAGCTGTCGGAGATTTGGAGTCGGAGGCGGCGGGCGGTGTCACGCGATGTCGAAGGCTCCATGACCGCACTCTCCATGTCGAGGCTCTCCGAAAGTGAAGTGGAATGGCGCGTAAAAGGTCCCCTCGTTTTCGCCCGTCGATGTCGATCGATGCCGATCACGCCGGCAGAACATCGAGGTACTCAGTATCCGTGGTCATCCACGTGATGCTCGATATGAGCGCCGATCTCATCCATGGCCTTGATGGCGTTGCGGAGCGCCTCGATAACCTGTCCGTCGCTCAGTGGATCATCGCCTCCTTCGGTGGTCACGACGACGTCGATGTTTCCGGTCTCGTGGAGGATCGTGACCCTGGCCTGCCCGACTCCATGCCTGAGCGTCCTCATGATGGTCTGCTTCATCGTAACCTCCACACGCGGGGTCCATGGTCGTCCGGAGGTCGGCGACGGATCCCACCAGCATTCCGCCGACGACAACCCTCGGCGACGGCCACCCGCCACACTCACCCGACCAGGCCGCCGATCAATTTCAGCAGGCCCAGCATCTCGGGCGCCGACGGCCCGCGGTTGAGGAAGGCGCCGAGTTCGATGCGAGTCGCGGCGCCGCCGGACGGGAGGTTGGCCTTGTGGACCACGTGGGGGTTCCCGCTCGCCTCGTCGCGGCCGAGAAACCAGCGGTCGCCGTTCGCGCTGACGGCGAACTCGCGAAGCGGCTCGGCCGAGGGCACCTCCACGAACGGCCCACCGCCGATCTTCGTCACGACGCCCTGCTTGTGGCTGAGGTCACTGCGCATGTCGTCGATCACCCGGGCCTGACGCTCGGCATGGGTGATCAGGCCCTCCACGGCGTCGATCAGCGCGACGTGGACGCGCTCGGCATCATCGGCGCTCCTGGCCTCCTGCAAGGTTTGGCGCAGGTGATCGAGGGGGTGGCGCGCGCGGGTGGCCTGCGGGCCGGCGTCGATAATCGACATGAGGTGCGTCCTTGACCCTGCAGGCGAGACACACCGTCCCGCCATGCCCGACCCTGCATAGCCCAGGATGGCCCCCGGGTCCCGGTCGGTCCTCCACCTTTCGCCGTCCTTCTGCGCCGATGCAAAAACCTGCCGTCGACGGGACGATGCGTGTTCGGCCGGCTCGTGACCTCGCGCGGACCTCCGAGGTGGCACGGGCATGGAGCACGTCTCATCGAGCGCCATGGGACGTGGGAGCCGTTCTCGTCTCCCTGTCAAGAACTCGGCGTGTGCGCCTTCGCGACTCATGCGGTGAGGCGTGCCTCGATCAGGTCGATCTCGCGGATGAGCCGGCGCAGCACGACGTCGTCGATCGCGCCCGCACGGCGGAGCCGGTACAGCGCGCCCCGCTCCGCGATGATCCCGGCCATCCGCAGGCGCCGCTCCGTCGTCGCGATCTGGCCCACCCGCGCCGCTGCCGTCCGATCCTCGCCGAGGTCCGCCTTCAGGCCCTCGTAGCGGTCCATCGCCCGCGCGCCAGCTTCGACGGCGATCGAGGCGTCGTCCTGCTCCTCGGCGAGGCGATGCTGGAGCGCCTCGATGACCTTGACGGCGTCGTCGCGGGCCACGCCCCGGGCGAGATCTTCCTCCGCGTCGTGCGTCGGCGCCGGAGGCAAGCGCAGCCCGCGGAGGAGCGGCGGGAGGACCAGGCTCGCGAGGAGGAGGGAGGTGAGGATGACCCCCATCGCCAGGGAGATCACGAGGTTGCGCGCGGGAAAAGGGCTCCCGTCCGCCATGGCGACGGGAAGCGTCATGATGCCGGCGAGGGTGATCGCCCCCTTCACGCCGGCGAGCGTCGTGGCGGTCACGAGGCGCCACGCCGGGATGGTGCGCTTGTCGCCACGTCGGTGCGCGCGGAGGATGGCGAGGTGGAGCGAGACCCACACCCACGCGAAGCGGACCACCATCAGCCCGGCGGTGATCGTCAGGATCCAGACGACGATCCAGCCGACGCTGCGGACGGAAACGTCCTCCAGGGCGTGATCTGACACGCTCACCAGCTGCTCGCCGAGCAGAACGAAGATCGCGCCGTTCGCCGCGAGGGCGACGCTGTTCCAGACGGCGGTGCGCCGCACGCGCGTCGCGCCGAGGCTGCGGCCCTGGATCTCGACGTAGGTCATCGCGATCCCGGCGGCGACCGCGGCGAGGATGCCGGAGGCATGGGCCCGTTCGGCCGCGAGGTAGGCACCGAAGGGCGTCAACAGGCTGAACAGGATCTGGAGGCCGGGGTCTTCGCCGGTCCGCCGCCGCAGGAGCTCCTGAAGACCGGTCAGGATGAACGTCGTCGCAGCGCCGATCCCGAGCCCCGCGAGCGCCAGCCACGAGAAGCTCATCGCGGCCTGCGGCAGGGAGAACGTGCCCGTCAACGCGGCCGCGATGGCGAAGCGCAGGCAGACGAGGCCGGTGGCATCGTTCAACAGCGCTTCCCCTTCGAGGATGTGCATCAGGCGCCGGGGTACGGGGGCCTGCGCCGTGACGGACGACACCGCGATCGGATCCGTGGGCGAGAGCACGGCCGCCAGGGCGAAGGCGACCGCGAGGGGGATGGCGGGGATCATCCAGCTGATAAGAAGGCCGATGCCGAGGACCGTCAGGACGACGAGGCCGAGGGCGAGGGCGAGCACGGTGATCCAATCCCGGAACAGGTCGCGCTTGGGGATGCGCCAGCCGTCGAGGAACAGCAGCGGGGGCAGGAAGATCAGGAAGAAGAGGTCGGGTTCGAGGGTGCTGCTCGGCAACGGCCCGAGCTGCAGGGCCACCCCGATGGCGATCTGGATCAGGGGGAGCGGGACGGGCAGAAGGCGACCTAGCACGCCGCTGACGAGCACAGCCAGCAGCATGGCCAGGACAACGGTGGCGCTTTCCATTCAGATCCTTCTTGAGGGTCGACGGCGACGTCGGCGCGAACGCTCGTCCCCGGGATTTAACATCGACCGACACGGAAGCGGAAAGGCGGCGCTCGGCCGCTCCGGCGGCTGGGGAGACACCCGGGCCTTTTGCGGAGATCCCGTCGCCCCGTCGCGATGGCGGCGCGACCGACCCCGCGGCGGAGCGGGCAGTCGGCGTGCTCCAGGGTCGCCCCGCTCAGCGGGCGACGGCGAGGGACCGGCCAGACTTCGTCCTCGCAGCTTGCCCCAAGAAGAAGCGCGTCATCTCGCGGCTGGCGTCGGGGCCCCGCGGCTCGGTGTAGGATCCCGCCGGGCTGCCGCCCGACCACGCGTGTCCAGCGCCGTGCAGCACCCAGTCCTCCAGCATCGGTCGTTCTTCGGCATCGGACCGGACCGTCCGGGCGTACGACAGGCCGCCGGGCGAACGCCCGTCCGTGACGCTTGAGGTGAGGACGGCGTCGCCCGCCGCCTGAGCGAGCACGTGGGCTCCGTTCGACGGGTGCACCGTCCTGTCGCCGTCGCCGTGGAACACGATCGTGCGGACGAGGGCGCGGCCGCCGCCGGACGCCCTCGGGATGCCGCCCTGGCGCATGGCCGCGAAGGCGGACATCATGTCGACGGCGGCCCCGGCCGCGAGGCCCGAATGCACTCCGGCGGCGGCGTAGAGATCGGGGTAGGCCTGAGCCATGACCGCCGCCGCGGCGCCGCCCGCCGAAAGGCCGGCCACGAAGATGCGGGCCGGGTCGACCGCGAAGTCGCGCATGATCTCGCGCGTCAGCCCGGCGATGAGGGCCGGCTCTCCGCGATCGCGCGACTGGTCCTTGGCGTCGAACCAATTCCAGCACTTCTGGGCGTTGCCCGATTGCGTCTGCCGAGGGTAGGCCACCAACAACCCCTGCTCCTCGGCGACCTCGTTCATGCGAGTCCCGGCCGCGAAGTCGTCCGGCGACTGGGTGCAGCCATGCAGCATAACGACCAGCGGCATGTCCTGGCCCGCGTAGCCCGCGGGGACGTAGAGCTTGTATCCGAGCGTGCCGGCGGCCCCGTGATGGACGAACTCCTCGAAGCGGGCGCCCTCGGGCACGGCGACCGTCGCGGGGGTGGTCCCCAGCGAGGTCATCCCGCACAGGCCCGCCCCCGGCTTCAGAGTGGACAGGCGGTCGAGCATTTCGCGCACCGGCGGCGATGCCCCGTCGAGGGCGGAGGCTGTTCCGGCACCCGGCAGGTTCGATAGGTCGGGGAACCAGGCCGGGCGCTTCAGGCCGGTTTCGAGTGGGGCTGTCATCTTCGGCAGGGCGTCGCGCAGCGCCGCCCCCGCCTTGGCGAGGCCGGCCATCCTGCTGGCGAAACGGGTCAGGTCGAGGTTGGGCTTGGCGATCATGGCGGCGGTCCTTCGGGCATGGGTCGGTCGATCCCCGCGCAACGCGGGGCCGAGATGAAGGCGGTGTGTCGGCGTCCTGCCGATCCGCCACGGGGGCGCGGTCAGCTCGTACGATCCTTCAAGGCGTCCTTGACGGCCGCACTCGCGTGCAGCGCGCCCAGCACCTGGACGGAGGCGATGGTCTGCCGCGCCAGCTCGGGCGTGACGTCCGCCGCGATAGTGGCGAGGCCGAGCACCTGGATGTCGAGCCGTTCCCCGCCGCCTTCACGGCTTCGAGGTTCTGGCGGCTGTAGTGGGACAGGCCGAGGCTCAGGCTTTGCCGAGCCACCGACTGCTCGACGGCGTCGACGTGCCGTTCGAGCTGGTTGCGGATGGCGGTGCGGATGAAGTCGGTCCGGTTCGAATAGAAGCCGTCCTGCACCATCAGGTCGATGTGGCCGAGATCGACGAAGCCGAGATTGATGGTGATCTTCTCGCTGTCGGCGGCCTTCGACTTCGGTTCAGGCCCTCTTCCCGGCGTCTTTCCATCCCCTCACCATCTGTATGGATGGTGAGCTTGGGACGATGGGCGCGGAATCAAGGGGGCGCCCTGTCGTCCGTATCGGGCGCGTCGTCCAATGACTCGGCGGCTTTCGCCCGGGCGGCACCTCCTCGTCGATCAGGAAGCGCTTCGGCTGAGAAGGTACGCGCGTCGCCGTCGCGCTCGGAGCGGTCCGGGGGGTGCCGCTCGGCCGGCCCGGCCGCGCGGCCGCCGTCAAAGCATGGTCGCGTCGAGGGGGATCAGGCGTGATCGACATCGTGGCGGATCGCCATGCCGCTCAGGTAGCCGGACGTATGTCCGCATCGTTTCGCGCTGTCCTGAAGGAAACGAGGCGGCGGCTGCCCTCGTCCCACAGGACCAGCGGTACGCAACGCAGGCTCTGGACGAGGGTGATCCGCCCCATGTCGCGCAACTCGGGGTGGTCGCGCAACACCTCGGGCAGCCTGTAGAACGGGATCCTGCTGCCGAGGTGGTGGATGTGATGCAGGCCGACGTTCGCCGTGAGCCAGCGCAGGGCGATGGGCAGGTCGTAATGCGAACTGCCGTGCAGGGCGGCCTCGGCGTGCGCCCAGTCGGGCGTCGCCGACCAGTTCGTCCTCTCGAATTGGTGCTGGACGTAGAACATCCACACACCGAGCGTCGACGCGAGCAGCAGGACCGGCACGTGGATCATCAGCAGCGGGACGAGGCCGACCCACCAGGCCAGGGCCGCGCCGACCAGGCCCGCGGCGGCGCTGGTGCCCATCGTGCTGGCCCACGGGCGCCAGCCGGCCTTCATCAAGCCGACCGGAAACCGGTACTGGACCAGGAAGAGCCAAGTGGGGCCCAGGCCGAACATCACGAGCGGATGCCGGTAAAGGCGGTAGAGCAGCCTTCGAGGTCGCGACGCCGCCTCGTATTCGGCCACCGTGAGCGTCGTGACGTCGCCGATGCCGCGCTGATCGAGGTTGCCGACCGTGGCATGATGGGCGGCGTGGGTCCGACGCCAATAGTCGTAGGGTGTCAAGGTGAACACGCCGATCGCTCGCCCGACCCAGTCGTTGGTGGCGCGGCGCCGGAAGCAGGCGTCGTGGCTGCAGTCGTGCTCAATGAGGAACAGGCGGACCAGGAAGGCGGCCGCGAAGGGGGCCAAGCCCAGCACGAGCCAGTAGCTCACTTGAAGACAGGCCCACATCGAGGCCCAGAGGCTGAGGAAGGGCAGGACGGTGATGGCGATCTCGACCGCGCTGCGGCGCGGGCTGGGATCCCTGTATCGCGCGAGGACGCGGATCCAAGCCTTGGCCGGAGTCCGCGGCGGTTCAGCGATCAGCGCTTCGTGCCCCTGGGTCGACATTTCGGTCTCTCACTTCTCGTTCGTGCTGGCGCGCGTCGTACGAGAAGCACGAAGGTCACGTCGGCCCCGTCGGGTCGGGGCCTCACCGGGTCATAGACGCCGCGTCACTGTGCGAAGGGAATTTCGCGGAACGGCTACCCGGCGTCCGTCGACCCGAACGGGCCATCGGAGGGCAGCACACCTGAGGTCGGCTCCGCTTCGCCCACGCTCGCATCGTCGCCCACGTGGCTCAACTGTTCCTCCGTCACGACGCGGTCGTGTGGTTCGGCTTCGGCCCTGATGCGGTATTGCAACCGCGTGCCGAGGTGGGGGAGGCGGTTCTTCACGGTGAACACGGTCGAGCAGTCGCGGGTGCTGCTCATGGCCGCGCTCAGCGAGACCCGCTCTCCGACCGCGAAAAGGTGGGTCGCCATGGAAGCCCTCACGACGCGTCGGGACGGGGCGCCGCAGCGCTGGCGGCCCCAGGGGGCGAAACATCACCGACCTCCCCCCTGACCGGAAGGATCTCGCCCGCTTCGCGCGTCACCGCGGCGTCGAGGGACTGGCGCAGGGCCATGAGCTTCAGCTCATGGACGATCTGAACGGAGGAAGGCTCGTTAATGCGCTTCCCGAAGCGTCTTTCCCGACCCATGGAGGTGCCCGTCTGCGCGGCCTTGCCGCGCTCTGCGGGCCTTGGCCCGGGGTGGTGCTCGTCTTGCACGCACCGCCCACATCGGAACATGGCGCGAAGCGCCCCCTGAACAAGAGCTCGCCGGTGCTTCTATCGAAAACGAAGGCATATCAAAATAAGTTTCTCGCGTGAATGCATTCAAAGAGGCATTTGGTCCAAATCAAACGACTTCAAATCAAGATTTTTTTCGATCATCGACGAATTTCGAACTCGCTATTCCTCGATCTCTTCCTCACATGGTGAGCAGGCTGATCCCGATCGGGGATGCCGGCCGGCGCCGCCGCGGCGCCGCGTGAAAGAACCATCCCATGGCCGCCAAAGATGTGCGCTTCTCCTCCGATGCCCGCGACCGCATGCTGCGCGGCATCGGTATCCTCGCCGACGCCGTGAAGGCGACGCTGGGTCCCAAGGGCCGCAACGTCGTGATCGACAAGAGCTTCGGCGCACCCCGCATCACCAAGGACGGCGTCACCGTCGCCAAGGAGATCGAGCTCGCGGACAAGTTCGAGAACATGGGCGCCCAGATGGTGCGCGAGGTGGCCTCGAAGACCAACGATAAGGCCGGCGACGGCACCACCACCGCCACCGTGCTGGCTGCCGCCATCATGCGAGGCGGGGTCAAGCTCGTCACGGCGGGCGCCAACCCGATGGACCTGAAGCGCGGCGTCGACCTCGGCGTCGCGGCCGCCGTGGCCGACATCAGGTCTCGCGCCAAGACCATCGCGTCCTCGGACGAGGTCGCCCAGGTCGGCACCATCGCGTCCAACGGCGACAAGTCGATCGGCGACATGATCGCCCAGGCGATGCAGAAGGTCGGCAACGAGGGCGTGATCACGGTGGAGGAGGCCAAGACCTCCGAGACCGAGCTCGACGTCGTCGAGGGCATGCAGTTCGACCGCGGCTACCTGTCCCCCTACTTCATCACCAACGCCGAGAAGATGGTCGCCGAGCTCGACGACCCCTACATCCTGATCCACGAGAAGAAGCTGTCGTCGCTGCAGGCGATGCTGCCGGTGCTCGAGGCCGTGGTGCAGACCGGCAAGCCGCTGGTGATCGTGGCCGAGGACGTCGAGGGCGAGGCGCTGGCCACCCTGGTGGTCAACAAGCTGCGCGGCGGCCTCAAGGTCGCGGCCGTCAAGGCGCCGGGCTTCGGCGACCGCCGCAAGGCCATGCTGGAGGACATCGCGATCCTCACGCAGGGCCAGATGATCTCCGAGGAGCTCGGCATCAAGCTCGAGTCCGTCGGCCTGCCGATGCTCGGCCGCGCCAAGCGCATCCGCATCGACAAGGAGAACACCACGATCATCGACGGCTCGGGCTCGAAGTCCGACATCAACGCCCGCATCGCGCAGATCAAGGCGCAGATCGAGGAGACCACCTCGGACTACGACCGTGAAAAGCTCCAGGAGCGCCTGGCCAAGCTCGCGGGCGGCGTCGCGGTGATCCGCGTCGGCGGCTCGACCGAGGTCGAGGTGAAGGAGAAGAAGGACCGCGTCGACGACGCCCTCAACGCCACCCGCGCGGCGGTCGAGGAAGGCATCGTCCCCGGCGGCGGCACGGCGCTCCTCCGCGCCAAGAAGGCCGTGCAGGGCCTGAAGAGCGACATCGCCGACGTGCAGTCCGGCATTAACCTCGTCGCCAAGGCGCTGGAAGCCCCGATCCGTCAGATCGTCGAGAACGCGGGCGTCGAGGGCTCGACGGTGATCTTCAAGATCGGCGAGAACTCCTCCGAGACCTACGGCTTCAACGCCCAGACGGAAGAATACGTCGACATGATCGCGGCCGGCATCGTCGACCCGGCGAAGGTCGTCCGCACGGCCCTGCAGGACGCGGCCTCGGTCGCCGGCCTGCTGATCACCACCGAGGCCATGGTGGCGGACCGTCCGCAGAAGGATGCGCCCGCCATGGGCGGCGGCGGCATGGGCGGCATGGATTACTGAGCGGACAGATTACGCCGACGATCGCAGGCCTGTCGATCGCCGGGCTTTCACAACTTCAGCACCCAGCCGCATGTGCAGGCCCGGGCGGCAGCACCGTCGATCCGGCGGGCGCGGCAGATAGGGAACAGATGACATCGAGGATCGAGAGCGACGGCAAGACCGTCATCGTCACGACCGATGCGGGGCACCGGATCGACTTCGCGATGTCGGAGCTGAACGCGGCATCGACGTCGGGCGAAATCACCACGGAATGGGCCGGCGGCGTGCCGCCGGCGAGCGTCGAGGTCGCTGTCAGAGGCGCGAAGGCCGAGGCGGAAGCCTATGCGGCGCAGCACCACGCGTCGAAGCCCGGAGAGGCACGGGCCGCCCGAGAGGAGAACAAGGGGCTGGGGCGCGCGTTGAAGGACATCCTCGGCCTGCCGTGATTCAAGTATGTCCTCGTCCGGCGGAGGATCGGCGCGACATCCGGAGGATTTCCATCCAGTATGGGACACGAGGGCCGCTCGCCGCGGGACCGTTCGGCGCGCGGCTCGGACTCTGGGATGGTCCCGGGTTCTTTCCGGAAGTTCTCCCATGCTGATCCGTTACGGCTACGAGATCACGATCTCCTGCCCGAGGCCGACCGCCCTGGTCTGCATGATGTCGGTCCAGGCTGATCGCCTGCAGGACCTCCTTGCGCCGGAGACCGCGGAGACAGTGCCCTACATCGAGGCGCACACCTACCACGACGTCTACGGCAACCTGTGTCGTCGCCTCGTGGCGCCAGCCGGCGACATCACCCTGCGTGGGAACGCGACGATCAGGGACAGCGGGGCACTCGACCCCGTCCTGCCCGACACCGCGGAGATGCCCGTCGCGGCCCTCCCCGACGAGGCCATGCTGTTCCTGATGGGCAGCCGCTACTGCGAGACCGACCGCCTGAGCCAGACGGCGTGGGACCTGTTCGGCGGCACGGCGCCCGGCTGGGCCCGGGTCCAAGCGATCTGCGACTTCGTGCACCGCCACATCCGGTTCGACTATCAGCGGGCGCGCTCGACGCGCTCGGCCTTTGAGGCCTACGAGGAGGGTGTGGGTGTGTGCCGCGACTTCGCCCACCTCGCGGTCGCGTTCTGCCGGTGCATGAACATCCCGGCCCGCTACGTGAACGGCCACCTCGGCGACATCGGCGTGCCGGTGGTGGATCCCATGGACTTCAGCGCCTGGATCGAAGTGTTTCTCGATGGCGCCTGGCGGACCTTCGACCCCCGCAACAACGTCCCCAGGATCGGCCGCATCGTCGTCGCGCGCGGCCGCGACGCCGCCGACGTCGCCATGATCACGAGCTTCGGGCCGCATAGCTTGCAGGCGTTCCGCGTTTGGGCCTACGAGGTCGATCCCACGGCGCCGTGAGAGCGCGGATCCACGTCCGGTCCGGAACCGCCGGCACGCCCGCCGTCCGGGGCGGCCGGATAGGGACTGCGACTACGCGACGCCGAGGAGCGCGCGGATCCTGTTCGCCAGTTCATCCATGGCGAACGGCTTGGTCAGGACGCCCATACCGGCTTCGAGGTCCGTCCCGCCCACCGCCGCGCTCTCGGCGTAGCCCGTGATGAACAGGACCTTCAGGCCCGGGCGCAGCGCGCGGGCCGCGTCGGCGACCTGACGTCCGTTCATGCCGCCGGGGAGGCCGACGTCCGTCACGAGCAGGTCGATGCGGCCCGTCGAGCGCAGCATCGCGAGGCCGGACGCGCCGTCGCCGGCTTCGAGCGAGGCGTAGCCCAGCTCGGCCAGCACGTCCGATACGAGCATGCGGATCGTTGGCTCGTCGTCAATGATCAGCACGGTCTCGCCGGGCTCCGCCCGCTGCTGATCGGTCGCGACCTCGGCGCCCGCGTCGTGCTGCAGGTGACCGCCGTGCCGGGGGAGGAACAGCGTCACGGTGGTGCCGCTGCCCGCGTGCGAATGGATGCGGACCTGCCCGCCCGACTGTTTGGCGAAGCCGTAGATCATGCTGAGGCCGAGCCCGGTGCCGAGGCCGAGGGGCTTGGTGGTGAAGAAGGGATCGAAGGCGCGGGCCACCACGTCCGGGCTCATGCCCGTCCCGGTGTCCGAGACGCTCAGCGTCACGTAGGCGCCGGGCTCGAGGTCCCGGACGGCGCCGCCGCGCGCGTCGAGCACGCGGTTGGCCGTCTCCACCGTGAGCCGGCCGCCGTCCGGCATGGCGTCGCGCGCGTTGATGCACAGGTTGAGCAGCGCGTTCTCGAGCTGGTTCGGGTCGACGAGCGCGTTCCAGGTCTCCGGCCCCGTGATCACGCTGACCGAGATGGCCGGACCGACGGTGCGGCGGATCAGGTCCGCCATGCCATCGATCAACCGATCCACGCCGATCAGCTTGGGGTCGAGCGTCTGGCGCCGCGAGAAGGCGAGCAGGCGATGCGTCAGCGCCGCGGCCCGCCGGGACGCCTGCTGCGCGGCATCGATGTAGCGGTCGAGGTTGTCGGTGCGGCCCTGGCGGAGGCGCTTGCCGAGCAGGTCGAGGCTGCCGGAGATGCCGGTCAGCAGGTTGTTGAAGTCGTGCGCCAGGCCGCCGGTCAGTTGTCCGACCGCCTCCATCTTCTGCGCTTGGCGCAGCGCGTCCTCGGCGGCTCGCAGGGCCTCCGCCTGCTCGCGCTCCGCCGTGACGTCGCGCCCGTACCCGTAGATGTGCCCGGCTTCCGCGACGCTGACCCACGAGATCCAAACTTCGCTCCCATCCGCGCGTAGGCAACGGTTCGTCGCGTGGCGCGGCGTGCCGTTCGGGTCGAGGTCGAGCACGCCGTCGACGAGGCGAGGACGGTCATCCGGATGGAGGAACGTGACGACGCTCGCACCGACCATGTCCCGCTCCGAGCGCCCGAGGATCGATGCTGTGGCCGGGTTGACGGCCAGTACCGTGCCCGACATGTCGGCCACGACCAGGAGGTCTCTCGCGTTGCGCCACACGCGGTCGAGGTCGCGCGTGCGGGCCGCGACCTGCTGTTCGAGCGTATCGTTCAACTGGCGCAATTGGCTCTCGATTTTCTGCTGGCCCTGGAGGGCGCGCGTCACCTCGGCGAGGAGGGCGGTCTTGTCGGTTTCCAGCCCCTCGACCTGCCGACGTTCGGCCGTCACATCGACCTGGCTCGCAAAGAAGTGGGACAACGTGCCGGCCCCATCCCGCACCGGCGCCATCAGCAGCCGGCTCCAGAACGGCTCACCGTCCTTGCGGTAGTTCAGGATGTCGGCTTTGACCGGGAGTTCCGCCCGTACCGCATCACGGATCTCCCGCACCGTGTCGGGATCGGTGTCGGGCCCTTGCAGGAAGCGGCAATTGCGGTCGACAATCTCCTCGCGCGGATAGCCGGTCAGACGGCAGAACGCATCGTTGGCGAATACGATCGGGTTGTCGGCCCGCCGCGGATCCGTGATGACCATCGGCATCCGGGTGGTGCGGACCGCCGCCGCGAAAGGATCCGTGACGTCACCATCGCTCCCGATCTCACCGTCGATGCGGGCCGTCTCGCCGCTGAGGCTGGCCGGATCGGCCCTACGGTGCAGGGCTGCGTTCTCGGCCTCTAACTCGGCCAACCGCCGGTTCAGCTGTTCAAGACCCGCCTCGGGCATATCGGCTTCCATCTCTAGTGAGACTTTCGGGGTCAGGCGCGATTGCCATCGAGCACGAAAGAGAGGCTAAGGCATCCTTCCGACCTCACCCGCCAGCCTAACCAAACAAAGAGGGCAGACGAGCCAGGGAAAGCAAAAGGGCCAGCTTCGTCCTGTTCTAAACGAAAGCTAAGGCATCACTACAACGGAAGCGAAGAGCATCCCCAGTCAAGACACTTCAAACTGTCCCGAACGTGGACACTCTATCCTCGATCTCTTGATGCCAAGAAAGCCGCCCATGCCTGCCACGCTTCGTATTTTGCGGACACCTCGTTCGAGAGGCCATGAACGATGAGACGATCGTGACAGCTCAGTAATCGATGCGCCCCGCATGCAGAGCCTCCTCCTGAGCAAACAAGCAGATCGATCGCATAGAAGCGCCGGCGAGGGTCTCGCGCGTTGGCCCCATGGGCCAGTCGAGGTGACGACGGTTCGATCCATCCCTCAGAACATCGAAGGTCCACCTCAGGCCAGTGGCATTCTGCGTGACTGCAACCTGGTCATACTCGCCGAGTTCAAATCTCATACCGTCCATGGCTTCTCTCCGCCTCATCGGCTGAGATGCCGAACACTCGTCAACGTCGGGCGCGAAGAAAGGTCCATGAGTTCGGGCGGCTCGATGCGGAGCGATCTCACGTGCAACGAACACGTGTATGCATCTCGCGTCGTTTGCGCACTATCCTCGCCGGGGCATAAATCTCGTTGGCCCACGTACACATATCACTGGGATGACAGATCCCGCTCCTGCCCGCGCTCGTGTTTTGAGCCGCGCCGGGTTTCTCGGAGGCTGATTGGCTTGGAAATTACGCCGCCATCGGGATGGCCTCAAGCGCGGCGTAGAACGCTGCTTCGGCTTCGGCCGGCGGGACGTTGCCGATCGGCTCGAGCAGCCGGCGGTGGTTGTACCAGTCGACCCACTCAAGCGTGGCATACTCGACGGCCTCGAACGACCGCCATGGACCCCGCCGGTGGATCACCTCGGCTTTGAACAGGCCGTTGATGGTTTCGGCGAGGGCATTGTCGTAACTGTCTCCTATGCTGCCGACTGACGGTTCGATGCCGGCCTCTGCAAGTCGTTCTGTGTACTTTATGCTGACTTACTGTACTCCACAATCAGAGTGGTGAACGAGAGCGCCAACGGGTCGACGCTGGTATAGAGCTTGCTCCAGGGCGTCCAGCACGAAGCTGGTCTGGGCTGAGCGGGAAACTCGCCAGCCGATAATACGACGGGCGAAGACGTCGGTGACAAACGCAACGTAGACGAACCCGGACCAGGTCGCGACATAGGTGAAGTCCGACACCCACAGCGCGTTGGGACGAGGTGCCTTGAACTGCCGGTTTACCCGGTCGAGCGGGCAGGCCGCCGAGGGATCAGGCACTGTGGTGCGGACCTTTCGTCCCCGCACGACGCCTTGCAGTCCCAGAACTCGCATTAGGCGCGCCACCGTGCAACGGGCGACGTCGATCCCTTCGCGGCCGAGTTGCCGCCAGATCTTCCGTACATCGTAGACGCCGAAGTTCTCATCGAACACGCGACGAATCTCGATCATCAGCGCCGCATCGCTTTTGGCACGCGTCGAGTGCTTGTCGGGATCGGCTCGCCGAGCTGCGTGGGCGTAATATGTGGACGGGGCGATCGGCAACACCTTGCAGATCGGCTCGACCCCGTGAGCGTCCCGATGCTCATCGATGAACGTCTTCATGTCCGCGATCGGCGGTCGAGCTCCGCCATGGCAAAAATATGCGCTCGCCTTCCGTAGGATCTCGTTGGCCTGCCGCAGTTCGCGGACTTCGCGCTCCAGCGCCTTGATGCGCTCGCGCTCGTCCGATGCAGGACCAGGCCTCGCACTTTTCATGTTCTCTGCCTCCTTGATCCAGTTGCGTAGGGTTCCCCCGAACAGCCGATCTTGGACGCGATCGACCGGATGGCCGCGTGCCGCGAGCTATGCTCGCCCTGGTGCTCCTGCACCATCCGGACCGCACGTTCGCGGAACTCGGGGGAAAATGGGGGTGTGCGCTTCGTCATGGCTCCACTCTCGCAAGATCAGGAGCCTCCGGGAAACCCGGCGCGGTTCAGTCCCGCACCTCAAGGCGGGCCAGCGCGACAGCGTCGATCCCGATCTTCACCTCACATTCGGGTTCGCGGGAAGGGTTAGTCCAGGGGCCAAACCGGACGACGTCTCTATGACGCCTTTTCCCTGCCATGTCTCAGGCATTGGGCCCGTATCGCTCAATTTTCGATAAAAGGTTGGAGAAGGCGATCGGCTTGGGGCAGTAGTCCGTGCAGCCGGCCGCGATGGCCTTCTCACGGTCGCCTGACATGGCGTGGGCCGTGAGCGCGATGATGGGCACGGTGGCGGTGGCCGGGTCGCCCCACATCATGCCTGCTGCGGTCCAGCCGTCGATGGTGAGCAGTTTCATGTCGAGCAGCGCGATGTCCGGTGTTTCAGCCTTTGACTTGTCAACGCCCCCCTGGCCATCCGTCGCCACCACGACCTCGTAGCCGCGTCGCTTCAATCGACGGGACAGGAAGAACAGATCTCCTCATGGTCCTCGACCAGCAGGATCTTCATGACGTCATCTCCTCACCGGCATCATGCCGGTCCCGCGACAGGCAGCACGATGGTGAAAACGCTACCGTGCCCTTCGGCGCTTGCGACGGTGGTGTCGCCGCCCAGCATCACCGCCAAGGCTTTGCTGATCGACAGGCCGAGACCCGTGCCGCCGAACTTGCCGGAGATCGACGCCTCGGCCTGGGCGAAACGCTGGAACAGCTTGCCCATCTGCTCCTCCGTCATGCCGATCCCGCTGTCCCGCACCTCGAACCTGACGCGAGCCGGCCCGTCTCCCGCGGCGACGCGCTTGACCGAGAGGGCGATGGTTCCGCCCTCGGTGAACTTGGAGGCGTTGCTCAGGAGGTTGAGCAGCATCTGCTTCACCTTGGTGAGGTCCGAGCGCATGGTGCCGAGGCCGGGGCCGATCCGCAGGGCGAGGACGTTGCCCTTCCTGTCGACGAGCGACGACACCGTGGCCGCGACGTCGCGCACCATGGCCTCTGCGTCGAACTCCTCGGGGTAGATCTCCATCTTGCCGCTCTCGATCTTGCTGAGGTCGAGCACGTCGTTGATGAGGCCGAGCAGGTGGCGGGCGTTGGACTCGACCTTCGCCATGTCGGGCGCGAAGGCCTCGGGGTCGCCGCCGTCCTGCATCTCCTCCTGGAGCATCTCGCTGTAGCCTATGATGGCCGACAGCGGCGTGCGCAGCTCGTGGCTCATGTTGGCCAAGAACTGACTCTTGGCGCGGTTGGCGTCGAGCGCCTCGTCCCGCGCCGCGGCGACCTCTCGCTCGGCCCGCTTCCGCTCCGTGATGTCGCGCAGGTAGGCCGTGAACATCGGCTTGCCGTCGGCCTTGAACGGCGTGACGGCGAGTTCGGCCGGGAAGCGCTCGCCATCGGACCGCTCCGCCTCGACCTCGACGTGCCGGCCCATGGCGGACGTTTCCCCGTCCTCCAGGAAGCGGGCGAACGTCCGAAGGTGGCCGACGAGGAAGTCCGCCGGCAGGATCAGCGCGCCGAGTTCCTGGCCCATCGCGGCGCCTTCCGACCATCCAAACGTCCGCTCGGCGGCCGGGTTGAACTCGACGATGCGCGTGTTCTCGCCGATGACCACGATGCCGTCGAGGGCGGTCTGCATGATGGCGGCCTTGCGGGTCTCGCTGTCGCGGAGCCGCGCCTCGGCCCTCCGGCGTTCGAGGAACTGGCCGAGCTGTCGCCCCAGCGTCTCGAAGGCGCGGTCCGAGCCCGGGGCGAGTTCGATCGGCCGGCGGCTGCGGAACGAGACCACGCCGATGTCGCGGTCGCGGACCTGGATCGGGAAGGCGACCTCGGCATACGCGACAGGACCGAACAGGTCCGTCCCGACCGGGGGCGCCTCGGCCAGCACGGTCGTGCGCTCCGCGAGCGCCCTCGTCGGCAGCGCGTCGGCCTCGTCCCCGAAGGCCGGGACGCTTCGGCCCGCCCCGTCCCCGTGCCAGACCGCGGCGCGCAGCAGGCGACCTCGCGGGTCCTCGTCGGGGTCGGCGACGAGCCACAGGGCACCGGCGTCCCATCCAAACCCGGACCCGATGGCGGCCAGGGCCTGCGCCTGCGCCTTCGAGGTCTCGATCTCGCGCGCCAGGATTTGGCTGACCTCCTGCTGCACGGCGAGGCGCCGCCGCCCGTCGCGCCGGTGCGACAGGTCGCCGAACGTCACGACGCCGCCGATGACGACGCCGTCCGCCACCACCGGATGCGAGGCATACTCGGCGTAGAACGACGTGCCGTCGCGACGCCACAGCAGTTCCTCGTCGAGCGTGACGACTTCGCCCTTCGTCAGCGTTCGCAGCAGCGGGCATTCGCCCGCCAAGAAGGCAGTGCCGTCCGGGCGCGTGTGGTGGACGAGGGCGTGCATGTCGCGGCCCAGCAACGCCTCGGCAGCCTCGTACCCGAGGAGCGTCAGGGCCGAGCGGTTGGCGAACGTGCAGCGCCCGTCGCGGTCCATGCCATAGACGCCGTTCCCGAGCGCCTGCAGGAGTTGCTCCGCGTCGGGGACGCGACGTCGACCCGTTCCGCCGGCTCGTCGGTCAAGTCAGGGCCCCTTTCCTCATCGCCGCCATGGCAGTGGCATGACATCCCTCGGCCACGTCCACCTTCGTCGGCAGGCGACATCCCGGGCCGCCGACGCCGGCTCCCCCCGGCGACGTCGACCCACCTCCGCTGCCCCAATCGGCAGAGCGCGATGTCCTGTCGAATCGGCCGCCTTCGAGCGCGTGGCCTGTCGTGGTGCAGGTCGCTGGAGAGATCGGCGAAAACCTGGTTTTGTTTCGTCGATCACTCGAAATACGCATGCGTCGGAGAGCTATACATCTACGACGCGACGACCCGAGAATCCTTTGGGTCTCGGATGCGGAAGTTATCGGTGATTCGGGATGAGAAGCGACTGAAGTGCTTCGGGACCGTTTCCTTGAGGAATGTCAGGATCGCCTCCGCGAAGTCCTTGAATGTGGCATAGTACCGGTTGTGGGTGACGTTCTGGTGCATCACGCCCCAGAGCCGCTCGATCGGGTTGAGGTGAGGGCAGTAACTCGGGATGAAGTGAAGCACGATGCGCCGTCCCGGTTGCCTCATCCAATCCTGAACAGCACGGGCATGATGATAGCGGGCGTTGTCCAGATAGACATGGATCCGACGCATCGTCGTGTAGGCGTTCTCGATGGAGGTCAGAAGCTCGATCGTGCTTTGCGCATCGACCGAAAGCACTTCCTTCATCCGCGTCGCGCCGGTTTCCAGGTCGATCACACCATGGATGTTCATGCGATCACGGCCCGACGCCGCAGGAACCGCGACGTCGGCGCCACGCGGCATCCACACGCCCGCCGGTCGCGTCTGATGGGTCGGGTGAACGGCATCGCCGTAGACGATCGCTTCGTCGGCCCCAAGGCCGTTGCGGAGCCGCTCATGCTGCTCGATGAACGCTTCCTGCGCCGCAAGGTCGAGATGCGAGGGCACAAGGTCAGGCTTGCGCCAGACAAAATCCAGCGCCGCCATCAGCTTGATCAAACCGGATCGCGTGTACGACATGCCATACGTCGTCCGGATGTGATGACCGATCGCGCGTGTCGACGCCGGAAGCGCCTCCGTGGCCCAGGCTTTCAGGGCCGTGAGCTGCTCCACCGTCAAGGCGCGGTGCCCGCCCGCCAAGTCGAAGCGCGCCAGAGCCGGTACGCCGCCCTCGCGATAAACCTTGAACCAGCTCCGGATCGTGTCGTCGTCCAGGAGGAGAGCCTCCGAAACCTGCTCGCAACTCCAGCCCTTGTCCAACAAAAGGATCGCGTTGGCGCGCCGGGCGACCCGATGCTCCTCAAGCCCATCCCGCGCGATGCCCGTCAGCCGCGCACGATCGTCCTTGCTCAGGAAATGGCGCTTGATCATCGACACAAAACCGAATCGAAAGCGACCCCGCCGTCAACCCCGCATCCTCACGGAATCGGGCTATACTTAGTTATCGAATGACAATTTCGACGACCGAAATAGCGCTCTCACGGCCGGAACATTCACCAATGGCCCCAGTTGTTCGAGCACATGCACCTCGTCGTGGAGGACCTTCCGGCCTCGGACCTTGTTCGATGGCAGGGGGGAAGCAGTCCGGCCCCGCCGAGCGGGGCGTGGGCGGTGCTGTAGGCCCTCTAAATCGCCCATGGCCGGCGTCGAGGCGGGGTTTTCGAGCGGCCGGCCGTAGGACTCACCAGCATGTCGAACCTTGGATCGGGAACAGCCCGAGATACCCGTACGTTCAGCGATGCCGCCGATCGTGAACTCAGGTCGGCGTCGCCGGCAGACGACGCGCGCACGATTCTCGTCAACGACGTGTCCTGGGGCGGCGTGCTGGCGGGCGTCGTCGCCGGCTTAGTCACGCAGCTCATCCTCAACCTGATCGGCATCGGCGTCGGGGCGTCCACCCTGAACCCGACCACGGGCGACAACCCGACCGCCAGCGGCTTCTCCATCGGCGCCGGCATCTGGTGGGCCCTGTCCGGCATCATCGCGGCCTTCGTGGGCGGCTACATCGCCAGCCGGCTGTCCGGCCGCCCGAAGGCCTCCACCGGCGCCTGGCATGGCCTGACCTCCTGGGCCCTGACGACGCTGGTCGTCTTCTACCTGCTCACCACGGCGGTCGGCGGCTTCATTGGCGGCGCCTTCAACACCGTCAGCGGCGCCATCGGCGGCGTGGGCCACGCCGTGTCCTCCGCGGCGCAGACGGCCGTCCCGGCGCTGTCTCAGGGCACCGACCCGGTCGGCGCCATGCAGCAGGCGCTGTCGGCTCCGGCCAACGACCCGGCGACAGCCATGAAGGACGCCACGGCGTCCCTCGCCAAGGCGGCGGTGACGGGCGACGACGCCCAGGCCGCCGACGCCCGGGAGAAGGTCGCCCAGGTGATGGCCAAGCAGCAGAACATTCCGATCGACCAGGCGCGGACCCGCGTCGCCTCCTACGAGGGGCAGATCCGCGACAAGGCCGCCCAGGCCAAGCAGCAGGCGGCCGAGGCGGCCGACGTCGCCGCCAAGTCCGTGTCGCGCGGCGCGCTTCTGGGCAGCTTGGCCCTGATCCTCGGCGCGGTCGCGTCCTGGTTCGGCGGCAAGGCCGGCACGGTCGACCCGACCGTCACGGCGCAGTTCATCCGCACCGTCCGCCGCCAGGGCAACTCCGCCGCGTGACCTGACGCCGCCCCGAGATCCCCACCGGCACCGCTCGTGCTGGTGGGGAGCTCAACCGACCCGGCGTCGAGCAACGCGAACCGAGCTGACGTCCGACTTACCCTGAACCACCAAGGACACCACCATGGCCACGGACCAGCGCGACCACACCATCGCCGCCTTCTACGAGAGCCGCGACTACGCCGACGGCGCCGCCACCAAGCTGCGGGCTCTGGGCGTCCCGGCGTCGGACGTCACCGTGTCGCCCGAGAACGCTCGCGACGAGTATGGCCTGTACGGCTCTGACATCACGACGGCTGCCGCCCCCAAGAAGACCGGCTTCTGGGCCTCGCTCGAAGACATGTTCGGCGGCACCGACGACCACCACACCTACGCCGAGGGCGTTCGCCGCGGCCACGTGCTGCTGACCGCCCACGTCGCCGACGCCCAGCTCGACCGCGCCGTCGCCATCGTCGAGGAGCACGGCTCCATCGACCTCGACGGCCACGAGGAGACCTGGCGCAGCGAGGGCTGGACGGGTGCCCCGACGACCTCGACGATTGCCGCGCCCACGACGACAATGGGCTCCTCGACTGCGTCGAAGATGGCCACCGCGGAGGGGGCGATGGGCATGGCCCTGGCCGGCAAGACCGCGCCCACGCGCGTCGTCGAGACCGAGACCGTCGTCGAGCGCGCCCCGGTCCTCGCGCCGAAGCCGGCCGTCACCCCGGCCGCGGTACCCATGGCCTCGAAGCCGGCTCTGTCGACCGGCACGGTCGGACGCGGCAACGAGGACGTGGTCCAGGTCGTCGAGGAGCGCCTCAACGTCGGCAAGCGCGCGGTCAGTCGCGGCAAGGTCCGCCTGCACAGCTACGTCGTCGAGAACCAGGTGTCCGAGAATGTCACCCTGCGGGACGAGACGGTCAGCATCGACCGCCACGCCATCGACCGTCCCGTGGCGGCGTTGGGGGCCGACGCCTTCCGCGAGCGTACCATCGAGTTGGAGGAGGTCGACGAGGAGGTTGTGGTCAGCAAGTCGGCCCGCGTGGTCGAGGAGATCGGCATCCGCAAGGACGTGAGCGACCGCGTCGAGACGGTGCGCGACACCCTGCGCTCGACCAAGGTCGACATCGAGGACGGCCGCACGGCGGGCGCCACCGCCACGGGCGCGACGACCGGCTTCGTCTCGCGGCTGGTCAAGGACGTCGAGGTCGTCGGCTCCGACGGCGTGCACGTCGGCGTCATTGACCGCCTGGACGGGACCATGATGAAGCTGAAGCGCAAGGACAACGTCGGCGGCGGCCAACACCACCTGCTGCCCGCGGACCTGGTCAAGTCCGCCGAGGACAAGGTCATGCTCAGCGTCCCGGGTGCCGAGGCCATGCGGCGCTGGAAAGCCGTCTGATCCGACGCATGTCCCCGGACTGGATCCGGGGACCACGGAAGAAGCGGTCCGGCACGGAGCCGGGCCGCCCCCCATCCTCGAAGCGGCGACATCGCGACATGGCCGAAATGCCGAAGGCACCCAGCGGAACGGCACGAAGCCCTACCGAGACCCTCCGAGACGCAAGACTCGTCCTCGCCAACCGTGCTGCCCAGGCATCGTCGACGTCCCGGGACGAAGCCTCCCACGTCCTCCGAGTGGTCGAGGAGCGCATCGAGGTCGCGAAGCGGCGCGTGCTCACCGGCACGGTCCGGGTCGGGACCCGCACCGAGACTGTCGAGGAGATCGCCGAGGCGGATCTGGACCGCTACCGCGTCGAGGTCACGCGCGTGCCGGTGGGCCGCGTCGTGGAGGAGGCGCCGTCAGCACGCGCGGAAGGCGACATCACGATCATCCCCGTCGTCGAGGAACGCTTGGTGCTGGTGAAGCAGCTCTTCCTTGTCGAGGAGGTCCACGTCCGTCACGTTTTCGAGCGTGAGGTGGTGAGGGCACCTGTGACGCTGCGGCGCCAGCACGCCGTCGTAGAACGCCTCGTAGCGGAGGGCGGCACCGACGCTCGGCGAGCCAGCGAGGACGATGGTCTTTTGGCACGTTCTTCGGACTGACCGGCGGTTTTCCGGCCACCGGATGCTAGCCCCCCAACCACGTCCGTCACGGGATGCGCCATGGCACCCGAAGCATGACAAGGCCCCCCAATGCCACCCGTTCGCGTCCTCTTCGCCACGCTCGCCACCTTGGTCGTCCCTTCGGCGGCCCTCGCCGCTGCGGCGGACGTCAGCCCGGCCCTGCGGGCCCGGGCCGAGGCGGTCTGCCGGGACGACGCGCTCAGGCTCTGCGCCGACGCCATCCCGGACGAGACGGCCATCCTGACCTGCATGCGGCCGAAGCGGGCTCAGTTGTCGGCGCCGTGCCGCACGGTCTTCAACGAGGTCGTGAGAAACGTGCGGCGCTGATCCTGGGTGACAGCCGGAAGGCGACCTGCGGTCCGCACCGACGATGACCGTCCCCAGACCGGAAGGGGATGGGGACGACGTTTCAGACCACATCCTCTGGAAACCCCGGCTCGGACGACGATCAGGCTTCGGAGGCCACGTCGTCGCTCAAGGGGACCGACGTGCGCAGTTCCGTCGCGACGTTCTTCAGGCTCCTCGTTTTCCTGATGTGCAAGTCGGCCCAGGGGCCTTGCACGGCCCGATTTGCCCGACTTTCCGCAAACTCCCGAACGCTCGGCAGCCATCATGCGTGACTTGTGGCAGTCCTCCCCTTTGTCGCCGGGTATTCGCTCGCGGTCAGCGGATCGAGATATCCCCGCTTCGACGAGCAGGACATGCAACGTCCTGCTCGAGTCCCAATGGAAATCCTAAGCTGTCCTGCTGGCATCACGGTGCAGATTGCCGCCGTTTCTCGAGTCGACGGATTGACGATGGTCAGCCCGATCAGCGGCATCCCGATCTCGGGCACCTCCTGTCCCGGCACGACGAGTCCCTCGACGACTGGAGAACCCCTTCGTCGTCGGACACAGGATCGGTGCCATCCGACGCACGGACGACATCGGCCCAAGACACTGAAACGGCCACGCCGACCACCGGCACCTCTGCGGCCTACGCTCCCTCGTCGGTCATCCCGCCCTCCGTGACCAGCTTCACGACCAAGCCGTCGAGCATGTCACAGCAACTCCTCGACGCCCTCGCCGTGATAGCGAGACAATGTCCTCTGGCCTGCCGGGGGACCGGGCCAGCCGAATGCCGCGAATTTCGGCGCCTCCCGCGGCTCGGCCGACCTTCGGCTGTCGCGGATCGCGCACCCCACGCTGACCGTGACGAGGCCGCCCCGGTTGCCGGCGTGGTCGGTGGCAAGCCGCTCGACGCCGCTGCGCGCCCGCTCGGCCTGCCGGACCGCCTCGGCTGCCTCGGTGCCGGGCAGCACGACCGCGATCTCCTCGCCGCCGTAGCGTGCCACGACGGCCTCGGGGGCAGTGACGGCGGCTGACACGGCGTCGGCCACCGCGCGCAGGCAGACGTCGCCTGTTGAATTCCGCTGAGAAGTGACCCAGGGGGCACGAACTTTTCCACTGAGATTTGACCCATGTTTTCACCTCCTCCCACGCGGCTGTGTGGGGGGCATCGGAGTGATCGACATGGAGTTATTGAGCGTCATCCGACGCTGGCACTACCGGGACCAGCTTTCGATCCGTGAGATCGCCCGACGCACCGGGCTATCGCGAAACACGGTCCGCAAGTATCTGCGCTCAGAAAACGTCGAACCCCGCTTCAAAGCTTCCAAGCGGTCGAGTAAACTCGACGCATATGCTGACAAACTTTCGGCGATGCTGCGCATCGAGTCGGCCAAGACGCGCAAACAGAAGCGGACGATCGGGCAGCTGCACGTCGATCTCGTCGGGCTCGGCTATGAGGGCTCTTACAATCGGGTGGCCGCCTATGCCCGTGATTGGAAGGCTGCCCGACAGCGTGAGCAACTGAGCAGTGGTCGCGGCACCTTCGTGCCCCTGGCGTTCACGCCGGGCGAAGCGTTCCAGTTCGACTGGTCAGAAGACTGGGCTCTGATTGCCGATGAGCGAACCAAGTTGCAGGTCGCTCATGTTAAACTGTCCTATAGTCGTGCCTTTACCCTCCGGGCCTACCTACTACAAACCCACGAGATGCTGTTCGACGCTCATGTCCACGCGTTCCGCGTCCTGGGTGGAGTGCCGCAACGCGGCATCTACGACAACATGAAGACTGCCGTCGACAAGGTCGGCCGCGGCAAGCAACGACAAGTCAACATCCGTTTCTCGGCCATGGTCAGCCATTATCTTTTCCAGGCTGAGTTCTGCAATCCAGCCTCCGGTTGGGAGAAGGGCAGATCGAGAAGAACGTGCAGGACGCCCGTCATCGGCTTTGGCAGCCCATGCCGAGCTTCCCTTCCCTGGATGCGCTCAACGACTGGCTGGAGAAACGATGCAGGGAGTTGTGGGCTGTGACGCCGCACGGATCGCAGCCCGGCACGATCGCCGAAATTTGGGCCGAGGAAGTCCGGCATCTGATGGCTGTGCCTCGACCGTTCGACGGCTTCGTCGAGTACACCAAACGCGTTTCTCCGACTTGCCTCGTCCATCTGGAGCGCAACCGCTACAGCGTGCCTGCGTCCTTCGCCAACCGCCCAGTCAGTCTGCGCGTTTATCCCGACCGCATCCTCCTCGTCGCCGACGGACAAGCCATCGGTGAGCACCGTCGCGTCTTCGCTCGGTCCCATGATCGTCGGAGCGAGACGGTTTACGACTGGCGTCATTACTTGGCGGTCGTGCAACGCAAACCTGGTGCACTGCGGAACGGCGCGCCCTTCGCCAAGATGCCGGACGCTTTCAGGGCCCTGCAGCAGCACCTGCTCAAGACGCCAGGTGGCGACCGCGAGATGGTCGAGATCCTGGCCCTGGTCCTCCAGCATGACGAGGAAGCCGTGCTCACGGCCGTCGAACTGGCCTTGAAGGCCGGCGTGCCGGCCAAGACCCACATCATCAACCTGCTGCACCGACTGATCGACGGCACACCGCCGACTGCGCCGACGGTCGACACTCCCCAGGCGCTCACGCTGGTCACCGAACCGCGGGCCAACGTCGAACGCTACGACGCTTTGCGTCGGGCCAGGGAGGTGCGTCATGCGCCATAACCCGGCCAGCGGAGCCATCGTCATCATGCTGCGGAGCCTGAAGATGCACGGCATGGCCCAAGCCGTCGAGGAGCTGACCCAACAGGGCGCGCCGGCGTTCGAGGCGGCCATGCCGATCCTGTCGCAGCTCCTGAAGGCAGAAACAGCCGAGCGGGAAGTCCGTTCAACAGCCTACCAGCTCAAGGCTGCCCGCTTCCCGAGCTACCGCGATCTCAACGGCTTCGACTTCACCAGCAGCGAGATCAACGAAGCTCTCGTCCGCCAGCTCCATCGTTGCGAGTTCCTGGACGATGCTCACAACATCGTTCTGGTCGGAGGTCCTGGCACTGGCAAGACTCACATCGCCACAGCCCTCGGCATCCAAGCCATCGAGCAACATCGCAAGCGAGTCCGTTTCTTCTCCACCGTGGAACTCGTCAACGCCCTTGAACAGGAGAAAGCTCAAGGAAAGGGCGGACAGATCGCCGGCCGACTTGTCCATTCGGATGTCGTTATCCTCGATGAACTGGGATACTTGCCGTTCAGCGCCTCGGGTGGTGCCTTGCTGTTCCATCTGCTAAGCAGACTGTATGAACGTACCAGCGTCGTGATCACCACTAATCTGAGTTTTTCGGAGTGGGCCACAGTCTTCGGAGATGCCAAGATGACCACGGCCTTGCTCGACCGCCTCACTCACCACTGCCATATCCTGGAAACCGGAAACGACAGCTTCCGTTTCAGGAACAGTTCGGCAAAGGCCTCCAAACCCACCAAGGAGAAAGCAAAGGACTTGACCGCTCGCTGACCAACCAGCCACCATCAGGACGGGTCAGTTCTCAGTGGAAAGCCTGGGTCAGATCTTGGTGGAAATTAACAGTCGCCCTGCTGATGCCCGTAATGGTCGTTGAACGCCTTGAATTGGTCGACGTCGAGCAGCAGCAGCGACAAGGGGCGACCGCTCGTGACGGAGCATTCCGTCTCGACCATAAGCGCGGCATCGAAGCGACGACGGTTCGCGAGCCCGGTCAGGCCGTCGCTATTGGCGAGGCGGGCCAATTCGTCGGCGAGGACCGCAGTGCGCTCCTCGGCCGCCTTGCGTCCGCTCACGTCTCGCAGCACCGTCATATAGCCGGCGCCGCTTGGCAGGGTCCGGCAACGACCCTCGACCCAGAGCGCGGTCCCATCCTTCCGGCGCACGCGGAAGACGGTCTCCCCGCTCGTGCCGCTGCTGCGGACTCCGTCGAGCCAAGCCGCGACGATAGCCCAGTCCTCAGGGACCACGGTGTCGCGCGGGCTGCCGTCGAGCAGTTCTGAAGGCTCGTAGCCCATCACAGTGCGGCTGGACGCGGAGACGTAGGTTCGGCGCAGCGAAGCATCGAGGCGCATCACCACGTCGATGGCGTTCTCCGTCAGGATACGGTGCTCGGTCTCGCTTCGCGCCTTCGTGTGAGCCAGCAGGCTCAGGGCCGCGGAAGCGCTGCTACGCCGCGCCGGGCGGAGCGTCGACGCCGCCCGCGCGGCGCCGGACGAGGACAGGATCGCGGCGGCCTCGGTGGCGGTGGCGGAGGCGCGCATCCTCACCACCGAGGCCGGCCTGCTCGCCGCGACGCGGCTCCTGGAGTATGGCGGCACCTCGGCGACCGGCACTGAAGACGGGTTCGACCGGCACTGGCGGGACGTGCGGACCCACACGCTGCACGATTCCGTGCGCTGGAAGTATCAGGCCGTCGGCCGCTATCACCTCACGGGCGAGCGCCCGCCGCGCCACGGTGCGATCTGACGAGGATGATGTCTATGCCGCCCCGCCGCGAGATGGTGCTCAACGCCTTCACGATGAACTGCGTCGGCCACATCAACCACGGCCTGTGGACCCACCCGCGCGACTGATCGGCCGACTACACGCGCCTCGACCACTGGACGGATCTGGCCCGCACGCTGGAGCGCGGGCTGTTCGATGCCGCCTTCATCGCCGACATCGTCGGCGTCTACGACGTCTATGGCGGCTCCATCGACCTCACGGCGCGGGAGGCCATCCAACTGCCCGTCAACGAGCCGACGCTGCTCGTGCCCGCCATGGCGGCGGTGACGACGGATCTGGGCTTCGGCGTCACGGTCAACATCGCCGGCGAGCACCCCTATACCTTCGCCCGCCGCCTTGCGACGCTGGACCACCTGACGGGCGGGCGCGTCGGCTGGAACGTGGTGACGGGCTACCTCGACAGCGCCGCCCGCGCCGTGGGTGAGGACGCGCTCGCGCAGCACGACAGCCGCTACGACCGCGCCGACGACTATCTCGACCTCACCTACAAGCTGCTGGAGGGCAGTTGGGACGAGGACGCCGTGCGCCGCGACCGGGCGGCTCGCGTCTATGCCGACCCGGCGAAGATCCACCGCGTCCGCCACGAGGGGCCGTTCTACGCGTGCGAGGGCTACCACCTCGCCGAACCGTCGCCGCAGCGCACGCCGGTGCTGTTCCAGGCTGGCGCCTCTGGGCGCGGCCAGCGCTTCGCAGCGCGCCACGCCGAATGCGTCTTCATCTCGGCGCCCGACAAAGAGACGGCGCGGCGCACCGCGCGGGCGCTCAGGGCCGAGGTGGTCGCGGCCGGTCGCCGGGCCGACGACGTGAAGGTGCTGATGGGGATCAGCGTGGTGGCGGGCGACACGGACGCGGAGGCGCGCGACAAGTTCGCCGACTACCTGCGCTTCGCCAGCCCCGAGGCGGGCCTCGCCCATTTCGCGGCCGGCTCCGGCGTCGACTTCTCGCCCTACGGGCTCGACGAGGAGATCGACTACGGGACGGGCAACGGCATCCAGTCGACCACGCAGGTGGCGAAGAGCCGCGGCTTCACGAAGCGCCAGCTTCTGGCCCAGGTGGCGCTCGGTGGCCGCTACCCGCTGGTGGTGGGCGACGGCGCAGGGACCGCCCGCGAGCTGGGGTCCTGGATGGACGAGGGCGAGGTCGACGGCTTCAACCTCACCCGCACGGTGGTGCCCGAGTGCTGGGACGACTTCGTGCGCATCGCCGTGCCGGCCCTGCAGGAGCGCGGGATCCACAAGCGGGCCTACGGCGCCGGCACGCTGCGGGCCAAGCTGTTCGGGCGCGGCGACCGGCTCGACGGGGCTCACGCCGGTGCGCGCCAGTCCTCGACCTGACGGCCTTGGGCGAGGTCCGCTCCTCGGGAGGACCGCTTCGAAGCGGCCGGTCCGTTGTCCACCCACTTACGACATTGCGCGCCGACTGACTCTCGATGTCAGAGCCCGCAAATTCGGATAACTCAAGCTCTGTTTTGCAGTACGGCGAGCTTGCGGGCAGCGCCGCGCCGGGCGAGCAGGCGCTCGCCGTAGCGCGCCACCATGGCGACGGTTTTCCAACTCCCCGCCTGCATCACCTCGCCAAGTTCGAGGCCGGCGGCCAGCATATCCTGGGCGGCCCCGACCCGCGTCGAGTGGCCCGAGTGCGGCCGCGGCGTCCTCACCCCGGCAGCGGAGGCCAGCTTGCGAAAGAGCCTGGGAACCTCCTGCGACTCCAGCGCAGTCTCGCCCGCCCTGCCCCATCGCGTCACGGGCCGGAACAGCGGACCCTTCGTCGGCGCCCCGATCGCGTCGAGGTAGGCGCGCACGGCCCGTGCCGTGTCGAGGGCCAGGAACTTCACCGTGCCCTCGCCGCCTTGGTCTGTCTTGGACTTGCGCACCAGGATCGTGGCGCCCTCGTCCGAGGCCGGCGCGAGATCCTCTATGTAGAGAGACACGAGTTCCGAGCGCCGGAGCAGTGTGTCGTAGGCGACGGCCGCTAGTGCGGCGTCGCGGAGCGCGATCGCGGTCGGCTCGCCCCCCTGCCCCGCCGCGGCGAGCATGCGATCGAGGGTGGGCCGGTTCAGTGGCTCCGCCTGGCGCTGGCGGCCGCCCTTGGCGCGCGCCATGCGCCGTAGCGCGAGCTTGACCGGTTGGGTCGCGGTCGGCGGGGCGAGCCCGGCAGCCCGGTGCATGGAGGCGATCGAGGCACAGTAGCGGCGCACCGTCGCCGGTGCCTTCACCTCGGCCATGGCGTCGACGAAGGCGGCGACCGTCTCGGGCGCCGCGGGCAGCGCGTCCCTCCCCTGCCCCGCGCACCAGGCCGAGAACACGCGGCTGTCGGCGGCGAGCGCGCGCACGGTGTTGGGTGCGAAGGCGCCGGCGGCCTCGCGCGCATGGTCCTCGAGCCGGGCCCTGATCGCCTCGGGGTCGACGGCGAGGTCCGGGGCCGGGAGCGGTGACGATGGGCGGCCGGCTAGCGGAAGGGACGTCATGGGGCAATCCTGGAGGCCTTGTCATCCACAGTCAATGATAAGTGTAATTATCGTTGGTTAGTCGCCCTGCCCGGCGCTGGCTTCCCAGACGCGCCTACAGCCCTTTGAAGGCCTGAGCGGGCCGGGGCACGCCTGCTACGACCTACATCGACGCTATGATAGCAAGGATCGAACCAACGCTGCGTCACGGCAGATCGATATCGCAGGTGAGACGATTCGATGCTATCACCGCAACACCGCTTTGGATCATTCCAGAATGAACGTCGACCAACTCTCCAAGCTGCCCGGCAATGCCGTGACCGTGCGCGGCCTCTCGCCCGAACTCAAGGCGCGGCTGCGCGTACGGGCCGCCCACAATGCACGCTCGATGGAGGCCGAGGCACGCGCCATCCTCGAAGCCGCCCTGTCCGCTCCCGACGACGAGAGCACAGATCTCGGCGCCTTCGCGCGCGGCCTTTTCGCTCCGCTCGGGGGCGTCGACCTCGAGCTGCCGGCACGCTCCGCACCACGGCAACCGCCTCAGCTCAGCGACGCGGATGATGTCACAACCGAGACAACTGATGCATCGACTGTGGTGGCGTCCCCTGCCCCGGAGCCGGTCATCGATCCGCCGATAACACCTGCCCCAACCAGCCCTCGGAAGCGCCGCCAGTGATCGTGCTCGACACCGAGGTGCTGGCCGAACTCCTCAAGCCCGAGCCGGATCCGACCGTGATGGCATGGCTGGCCGTTCAGCGACGAGGCGAGCTCTACACCACCACGGTCAGCGAAGCGGAGGTCGCGGCCGCCCTCGCCTCCCTGCCCAAGGGACGGCGCCGCGACGCCTTGGGCCAGGCCGTCGCTCGCCTGCTCGGGGAGGGCCTGGGCGGCCGCATCTTGCCCTTCGACCGCGCCGCGGCAGCGGCCTACGGAGATCTCACCCCGAAGCGGCAGGCTGCCGGTGAGGCGGTCACCACGGCCGTGGGGCAGGTCGCGGCCATCGCCAAGGCGCGCGGTGCCCGCCTGGTCGCCACCCGTGAGGCCGCTGGCTATCTCGCACAGGGAGTGAAGTGCGTCGACCCCTGGGCGAACTGATAGAGTCGGGACCAAGCGGAGATAGTTTTCAGCGGCCCGTGTAGCTCGTCCCTCAACGGCAAAGTTGGGTGGACAGCGGTCCGGCTGCTTTCGAGCTGTCATAAGGTCTGAGCAGACGATCAGTCACTTCGCCGGTTCGGCCGCGAGTTCCACGACCAAGGCCGACTCGGGCCTCAACGGCGGCAGGGGCAGGCCGACCGCCGCGAGTTCGTCCGCCGTCGCGGCGACCTCGCCGCGCAGCACGGCGTCGCGCTCGCGCGTCGAGCGCGTGAAGGCCGGCTCCGCCGGGTGCAGGGCGGCGATGCGCCAGCGGCCCTGCGGCAGGCCGGGCACGCGGATGTTGTCGGGCCCCTGCCGCATCATCTGCCCGGCCTGGGCCACAACCACGGCGGCATGAGCCTCACCGACCACGCCATGGACGTGGCGCCCGTCAACGACCGGGTGCCGGAACAGCGCGCCCCGCCCGTGGAACAGCGGGCGCAGCCGCTTGTGGAGTGCAATCCAATCCTTCAACTCCTCGCGCTCGCCGTCGGTCAGCTCCAGCGGGTTCAGCTCGACGCCGAAATGACCGTCGATGGCCACGGTGGCGCGGAAGGCGAGGCTGTGCCGACGGCCGGTGGTGTGGTTGGGCGATGCCGACACGTGACAGCCGACCACCTCCGGCGGCAGGAACAGCGCCGCGCCGGACTGGATGGCGAGGCGGTCGAGCGCGTCCGTGCAGTCCGACAGCCAGACGCGGTGCGCGCGCGACAGGACGCCGTAGTCGACGCGGCCCCCGCCCGACGCGCAGCTCTCGATCTCGACCTCCGGGTGGGCGGCGCGCAGGCGGTCCATCAGCGCGTAGGCGGCGCGGGTTTGGCGCGCGGCCGCGGCGCGACCGTCCTCGCCCGCCGCGGCCGCGAGGTCGCGATTCATGTCCCACTTGATGCAGCGCACCGGATGGGCGGAGAGCACGGCGTCCATCTGCGCGAAGACGTGGTCGGCCGCCTCGGGCCGGGTCAGGTCGAGCACGAGCTGGTGGCGCGACAGCGGCGCCGGCCGCCCCTCGACCCTGAGCGCCCAGTCGGGGTGGGCGCGCAGCAGGTCGCTGTCGGGGTCGGCCATCTCGGGCTCGAACCAGAGGCCGAACTCCATGCCGAGCGCCGTCACGCGCTCGACGAGCGGCCCGAGCCCGTCCGGATACTTGCGCCGGTCGACCGCCCAGTCGCCGAGCGAGGAGGTGACGTCGTCGCGGCGCCCGAACCAGCCGTCGTCGAGAACGAAGCGCTCGACGCCGAGCGCCGCCGCGGCCTCGGCTTGGCGGATGAGGTCGTTCTGGTCGTGGTTGAAGTGGTTGCCCTCCCAGGTGTTCAGGGTCACGGGCCGCGGCCGCATCGCCCCGCCCGGCCAGCGCAGCACGTCGGCGCGCACGTGGGCCCGGAACGCGGCCGCGACGGCGGCGAGGTCCGCCGCCCGCGCCCAGTGCAGCGCCGGGCTCGCATAAGCGTCGCCCGGCTCGAGGCGCATCTCGCCCGGCTCGAACAGCTCGCCGGCGTGGACGAGGCGCCGCCCGTCCTCCAGCGGATCGACGCAGACGACATGGTTGCCGCTCCAGCCGAGGTGGAAGCCCCAGGCCGGGCCGTCCGCCTCGCGCAGGAACAGCGTCGGCGAGCGGTCGTGCGAGGTGCGGCCGCGGCGGCTCTCGCGCAGCCAGGCGCCGAGGCCGAGCCGCTCCTCGACGGCGTGGAACTCGCGGCCCCAGCCGCCGTCATGCGCCACCAGTCGGTCCGCCGCGCGGGGCACGGCCATCGTGCCCGCCATGCAGCGGTCGAGAGCGAAGGGCGTGCGGGCGAGGTTGGTCACCTCCGAGCGCATCGTCCAGACGCCCGAAGCCGTGCCGGCGACGTGGAGCGCGATCTCCAGCCCGGCGTCCTCGTCCACCGCGCGCAGCACGGCCGCGCCGGGCCGCTCCTCGGCGCCCCACCCCGCGAACAGCAGCGTCCAGTCGCGGCCGTCGCGGTGGCCGGAGAGGGCGGGCCAGCCGAAGAAGCCGAAGGCGCCGGTGGGCAGCAGCGCCGCCTCGGGCGGGGCGCCGTCGACGCCGTTGTGGCGCAGCGGGGGCTGAACCAGGGTGGGCAGCCCATCCGACACGTCCGCACCCACTCCCTCGAACAGGCCGAGGATGAGCGGCATGCCGCGCTCGGGCAGGCCCAGCGCCAGCGTTTGACCACCGGCACGGATCACGATCACATTCGTCATGGTCGATCAAACCTGGATGCCAGTAGCCGCGCGAGGGTGCCACCGCAAATCTGGAACGCCGGCCGGCACACGAATGCGAGCCGGGCTACCGGCGCGGGAACCGCGGATGCGGTGCAAAGGGTTGCAATCGGCAACCCCGCTAGGTCGACCGAGGCGGTCTGCGAAGGCCACCCAGCCGTGAAGCCGGTCGGCCCGGCTCTGTGTGAGTATTCTCGACCCGTGCGGCGCGCCGGAGCTACGCCCGAACTGACGGGCGGCCCCGGGCCTCCTTCAGGCCGCCATGGGCGCGTGGCGGCGGTGGCCCTTCACATCGTAGCGGTCCAGCATCATCACCTTGTCCCACACGCGGACGAAGTCGCGCACGAACCGCTCCTGGCCGTCGCTGCCCGCGTAGACGTCCGCGGTCGAGCGCAGCTGCGCGTTGGCGCCGAACACGAGGTCGAAGCGCGACGCGCGGAACTTCTCCGCCCCGCTCGCCCGGTCGCGGCCGACGAAGCCCATCCCCTCCGCGTCGGCCTTCTCCCACACGACCTCGGTGTCGAGCAGGTTGCGGAAGAAGTCCGTCGTCAGCGTGCCCACGCGGTCGGTGAGCACGCCGAGGTCCGAGCCGTCGTGGTTGGCGCCGAGCGCGCGCAGGCCCCCCGTCAGCACTACCCACTCGGGCACAGTCAGCTTGAGCAGGTTCGCCTTGTCGAGGAACATCTCCTCGGGCGACACGCCCCGCGCCACGTCGGCGAACTCCGCGCCGACGAAGTTGCGGAACCCGTCCACCACCGGCCTGAGCCAAGTGAACATCTCGACGTCGGTCAGCGCCTGCGTGGTGTCGACCCGGCCCGGGGTGAACGGCATCGCGGCCTCGACCCCGGCGTCCCGCGCCGCCCGCTCCACCGCGACGCAGCCGCCGAGCACGATGAGGTCGGCCAGCGACACCCGCATCCCGTCCGTGCGCGAGCCATCGAAATTCGCCTTCACGCCCCGAAGCGCCTCGATGACCGGCGCGGCCCGCCGGTTGACCGCCCAGTCCTTCTGCGGGGCGAGCGCCAGCCGGCCGCCGTTGGCGCCGCCGCGCTTGTCGCTGTCGCGGTAGGGCGCCGCCGCCGAGAAGGCCGCGAAGGCGAGGTCCGACACGGAAAGGCCGGTCGCGGCGATGCGCGCCTTGAGGTCCGCGATCTCGGCGTCGCCGACGAGGTCGTAGTCGCGCTCGGGCAGCGGGTCCTGCCACAGGAGCCCGTCCTCGATCGTCGCCTCGGCGCCGAGGTAGCGGTGCTTCGGGCCCATGTCGCGGTGGGTCAGCTTGTACCACGCCTTGGAAAAGGCCTGGGTGAAGGCGTCGAAGTCGCCCAGGAACTTCTCGCACACCTTGCGGTACTCGGGGTCGACCTTCAGCGCGATGTCCGAGGTCATCATCATGAGGTGGTGCGTCTTGCCGGGAACGTGCGCGTCGGGGGTGCGCGGCGCGTCCGGGTCCTTCGGCTTCCATTGCAGCGAGCCGGCCGGGCTCTTCGTCTGTTCCCAGTCGTACTTGAACAGGTTCTCCAGGTAGGCGTTGTCCCACTTGGTCGGGTTCGGCGTCCAGGAGCCCTCGATGCCGTTGGTCATCGTGTCCTTGCCATGGCCCTCGCCCTTGGGGTTGTGCCAGCCGAGGCCCATGGCCTCCATGGGCGCCATCTCGGGCGGGGCGCCGATCTCCTTCGAGGCCACCATGCCGTGGCTCTTGCCGAAGGCGTGGCCGCCCGCGATCAGCGCCACGGTCTCCTCGTCGTTCATCGCCATCCGCGTGAAAGTGACGCGGATGTCGCGGGCCGAGTTGAGCGGGATGCCGTCGGCGTTGGAGCCCTCCGGGTTGACGTAGATCAGCGCCTGGTGCGAGGCGGCGAGCGGGTTCTCAAGGTCGTAGTCGGCGTCGCCGTTCTTCCCCCGCCAGCGCTCGTCGCGGCTCACCATCTTCTCGAAGTCCGACAGGCTGCCCATGTCGACGACCTCGGGTCCCCAGTAGGTGGCGTTGTCGGCCTCCCAGGCGTCGAGCCGGCCGCCGCCGAAGCCGTAGGTCGGCAGGCCCATGATCTCCAGCGCGCAGTTGCCGGTCAGCACCATCAGGTCGGCCCAGGACAGGGCATTGCCGTATTTGTGCTTGATGGGCTGCAGGAGGCGGCGCGACTTGTCGGTGTTGCCGTTGTCCCACCAGGACGAGACCGGCGCGAAGCGCTGCATGCCGGTGCCGGCGCCGCCGCGCCCGTCGGCGATGCGGTAGGTGCCGGCCGCGTGCCAGGCCATGCGGATCATCTGCGGGCCGTAGTTGCCGTAGTCGGACGGCCACCACGGCACGGAGGTGGTGAGGAAGGACTTGATGTCGGCCTTGAGGGCCTGGAGGTCGATCTTGTTGAACTCGGCCGCGTAGTCGAAGTCGGGCCCGAGCGGGTCGGCCGCGAGGCCGTTCTGGTGCAGCACCTCGGTCCGCAGGCGGTGCGGGTACCAGTTGTCGAGCGTCGGGCGAGCGCCCTGGGCGCCGCCGATGCGGTCGCCGCCGAACGGGCACTTGCCCTCCATCGGGTAGGACTCGGTGTTGGTCTTGTCGACCGTCATATCATTCATTCTGGAAGTCTCCTGCTCGACTCGGGCGCGCCCTTCTCCGGCCGCGCCACCGAGGATCGTCACCGATCTCAAACCAGAGATTGTAAAAGATCGCGATCGCCCGCATCGTGAGGCACGCACTCGCCACCTTCTGGCTTTCAGATCGTTATCGGATCTGCGGGCGTCCAGTCCGGCCTCAACGATCACATCATCGGTCCCGCGATCAGCGCGGCGACGGGCCGCGCCTGGCACGGCGGCGGCAATGGATCGATGTGCCTTGCTTTCGTTGCAGTCCGTCGGCAGGACGGCCGGTATCCGCAATGGATCGCCGACGTGCCCGATCTCCTCAACAGCCTCGAAACTCAAGAAAGCGACGACTTGACCCGCGATAGGCGGCCGGCGCCCTCCGCACCCGCCCCGTACCACGCTGCTGCGGCAGGCAAACGCGTCGACCTTGGCTTCATGGCCGGCGGCGGCGAGATGGGCGCGCTCATGCGCGGGATGGATTGGTCGCAAACGGCTTTCGGACCGGTCGCTGGCTGGTCGCAAGCCCTGCGAGCCGCGGTGAGCATCTGCCTCACCACGCGCTTCCCGATCGTGCTGTACTACGGGCCAGATCTCGCGCTGATCTACAATGACGCTTGGCGGCCGGTCGTCGGTAACAAGCACCCATGGTCCTTCGGCCGCGCCGGGCGGGAGGTCTGGTCGGAGATCTGGGACATCATCGGTCCCATGTTCCAGATCGTGATGGACACAGGCGAGGCGACCTGGTCCGACGATCAGCTGCTGCCGCTCAATCGGTTCGGCTACGTCGAAGAGTGTTACTTCTACTATTCCTATAGCCCGATCCGCGGCGAGGGCGGACACGTCGAGGGCATCTTCACCGCTGTCGCGGAGACGACCCCGCGCGTGATCTCGGACCGCCGAACACAGCTTCTGCGCGATCTCGCCGCGCGCGCGCTCGATGCCAAAACGCGCGCCGATGCCTGCGCGGCAGCCGCCGAGGTTCTGGGCAGCGATCTCCATGACGTGCCCTTCGCCTTCATCTACCTGTGCGACGGGCGAGGCCGGCTCGACCGCGCCGCGGCGGTCGGCGCGGGTGATTCCGATGCCTTTGCGCCGGCGCGCGTATCCGAGGACGAGCCGGCCGGCGACCCTTGGAAGCTCCGCGCCGTCCGGCTCGGTGGCGAGGCTTGCCTCATCGAGGGTCTCGACCAGCGCTTCCCCGACCTGCCGCGTGTCCCCTGGCCCGAAGCGCCGAGCCAAGCCTACGTGCTGCCGATCGCTTCGCCGAGCGCCGGGACGGTCGGCGTCGTCGTTCTGGGGATCAGCGCGCGCCGCCGCTTCGACGATCGCTACCGCGCCTTCTGCGAGCAGGCCGTAGCGAGTCTATCGTCCGCCATCGCCAGTGCCGACGCTTACCAGGAAGAGCGTCGCAGGGCGGAGCGGCTGGCCGAGTTGGATCGGGCCAAGACTGCCTTTTTCTCCAACGTCAGTCACGAATTCCGAACCCCTCTGACGCTGATGCTCAGCCCCTTGGAGGAAGTTCTATCGAAGGCAACGCTCAACCTGCCGGCCGAAGACCGCGCCCTGGTCGACGTCGCCCACCGCAACGGGCTGCGCCTGCTGCGGCTCGTCAACGGGCTGTTGGATTTTTCGCGCGTCGAGGCTGGCCGCGCCAACGCGTGTTTCGAGCCGGTCGACCTCGCCGCCTTCACGGCCGAGCTGGCCTCCAACTTCCGCTCTCTCTGCGAAGGGGCGGGCCTCGACTTCTCGGTCGAGTGCCCCGCGCTCGGCGAGTCGGTCCACGTCGATCGGGACATGTGGGAGAAGGTGGTGCTCAACCTCCTCTCCAATGCCTTCAAGTACACCTTCACGGGCGACATCGCGGTCAGCGTGATGCGGGACGGTCCCTGCGCCGTGCTGTCCGTGGCCGACACCGGCACCGGCATCGCCCCCGACGAGGTGCCCAAGCTGTTCGAGCGCTTCCATCGCATCGAGGGCGCGCGCGGTCGCAGCTTCGAGGGTACGGGCATCGGGCTGGCGCTGGTGCAGGAACTCGTCAAGCTTCACCAGGGCTCGCTGGAGGTGGAAAGCGAGCCGGGCCGGGGCAGCACCTTCTCGGTTTCCTTGCCGTTCGGACGCGATCACTTGCCTGCGGAAGCCGTCGGGGCGCCCCGCCTGGGCTCCTCGACCGCGGTGCGGGCGGAGGCTTTCGTCGAGGAAGCGCGTCGCTGGACGGTCAACGCCCCGCCGCTCGACAACGGCGCGGCGGAGGCGCTGTCCGGGGCTCTCGACAGCGGCCAGGGCCGGGTGCTTCTCGCCGACGACAATGACGATATGCGCGAGCATGTCCGTCGCCTCCTCGCGCGACAGGGCTACACCGTCGAGGTCGTGCCAGATGGTCAGGCCGCACTGGAGGCGGCCCGCCATGCCGCGCCGGATCTTGTCCTGACCGACGTCATGATGCCACGCTTGGACGGCTTCGGGCTGCTCGCGGCCCTGCGGGCTGACGCGAAGCTGCGCGAGGTGCCCGTCATCATGCTGTCGGCGCGGGCCGGCGACGAGGCCAAGGTGGAGGGGCTTGACGCGGGCGCGGACGACTACCTCGTCAAACCCTTCTCGGCGCGCGAACTCCTGGCCCGCATCGGCGCCAACCTTCAACTCGCCCGCCTCCGCCGCGAGGCCGCCGAAGCGCTCCGCCGCGCCAACGAGAAACTGGAAAGCGAGGTCGCGGCGCGCACGGCCGAGCGGGACCGCATCTGGCAGGTCAGCCACGACATGCTCTGCATCGCCGACGGCCGCGGCGTGTTCACCAGCGTCAACCCGGCCTGGACGCGCGTGCTCGGCTGGTCTGCCAGCGATGTCGTCGGGCGCACCTCCGAATGGCTGGAGCATCCCGAAGACCGGGAAAAGACCCGCGCCGAGGTCGCCCGCCTCGCGGCCGGCAACACGACGCTGGCCTTCGAGAACCGCTTCCGAACCAAGGATGACCGCTACCGGACCTTGTCCTAGACCGCGGTGCCCGAGGGCGGCCTGCTCTACTGCGTCGCCCGCGACGTGACCGACCAGCGCGCGCGCGAGGCGGAACTGGCCGAGGTCGAGGGCGCCCTGCGCCAAGCGCAGAAGATGGAAGCCGTGGGCCAGCTCACCGGTGGCATCGCGCACGACTTCAACAACCTGCTCACCGGCATCATCGGCTCGCTGGACCTGATGCAGACCCGCATCGACCAGGGGCGCACCGACACGGTCTCGCGATACGCTCGGGCGGCCTCCGCGTCGGCCAGCCGCGCCGCAGCTTTGACCCATCGCCTGCTCGCATTCGCGCGCCGGCAACCGCTCGACGTCGCGGTGGTCGACGCCGACGCGTTGGTCGCTTCGCTCGATGAGTTGCTGCGACGGACTATCGGCGAGGCGATCCGTCTGGAGATCGTCAGGGCCGACGGGCTGTGGCGGACGCTGTGTGACCCCCACCAACTCGAAAACGCCGTTCTCAATCTGTGTATCAATGCCCGCGACGCGATGCCGGGAGGAGGGCGCATCACCATCCAGACAGCCAACGTCTGTCTCGACAACGCCTATGCCCGGCACCATCCCGAGGTGACGCCTGGGCAGTTCGTCCGCGTGAGCGTTACCGACACCGGGACGGGCATGCCGCCCGAGGTCGTCGCCAAAGCTTTCGAGCCCTTCTTCACCACGAAACCCGCGGGCCGAGGCACGGGGCTCGGGCTGTCGATGATCTACGGCTTCGCCAAACAGTCGAAAGGGCACGCCAAGATCATCTCCGAAGCCGGGCGGGGCACTACCATCGAGCTCTACCTGCCTCGGACGCAGAACGAGGCAGGGGCTGACGTTACGGAAGGCGCGTCATCGTCGCGGCGCGCCGAGTCGGGCGAGACGGTGCTGATCGTCGAGGATGACCCCGTTGTGCGCGACCTCGTCGTCGAAGTGTTAGGGGATCTCGGCTATCGGATGCTGGTGGCGGAGGATGGGCCGTCCGGGCTGCAAATCCTGCGCTCGGGACAACGTGTCGACCTGCTCGTCAGCGACGTCGGTCTGCCGGATCTCGATGGACGGCAGATGGTCGAGCGGGCCCGCGCGCAGCGTCCCACCCTGAAGGTGCTGTTCATCACTGGTTATGCCGAGAACGCGAACTTCGGCGTCGGCGCGCGCGACCCCGGCACGCAGTTGATGACTAAACCTTTCGCCGTGGACACGCTCGCCCGGCGCGTGCGGGAGATGATCGGACCATGACGCCTCCTTCTCAGATCGAGCGCGATCCGGGCCGCGGCAGGTGACCGCGTAAAGGAACAAGGACCGCGGGCCGGTCTTCTGTCCAGGATGCCGCATCACGGAGGTGTGCGATGGACATCGAGGACCACGACGAGATCGCAAGAGCGTTCCACGAGGCGGTCAACATGCAGCCGGCCGAGCTGGAAAAGTGGCTTTCCACGGAGGAAAGCCGTGCCGTCGGCTGGACGCACGAGGGGGAGCATGAGTCGGTGGGCCACGAGGCCGGACGCCGCATCGTTGAGATCAAGCGCACCAAGAAGGCCGAACTTACCGACGACGACTATGCCCATATGCGAAAAGTCGTCGGCTACGTGCACCGGCATATGGCGCAGAAGCCCGACGGCGACGTGACGGACACGCGCTGGCGTCAATCGCTGATGAATTGGGGACACGACCCGCTGAAGGCTTGAGCGCCGGAACGGCTCTCAACGATGATGGGTGCTGATCGGCATCGGGGAGGCCTATGCCCGACCTCGCCGAAGGCCCGAGCCCTTCCCTCGGACGGCGGACGCGACGTCACGATGCTGCGTCGTGGGATCACCCGTCCGAGGAGCCCCGGCGGGCCGGCACCAGCCCTGGGCCGAGTGCGACCGCGCCAGCCCGGCCACGCCGCTGCCGGCCGTGGACCCGCTTGGCCCTCGGGCGAGAACGACCCGTCCCAAATCAGAGGTCGACGAAAGGACGACGCTCCCCATGACCGACACTGCGACAAAGCAGGACAGTGCGGATCCTGAATCCGACGGGGCCGGGCCCACCGCTTCCGGGGCGGGCGATAGGACCAGAGGCGACGACGGGGCCGGGGGCGGCCAAGAGCGCAGCCCGTTCGAGCGCAAGGACCTCGATGCCGTCCTCCGCGACCTCGAGGCCGACCGGGACGGGCTGTCCGACGGCGAGGCGAAGAAGCGGCTGGAGCGCGACGGCCCCAACGAGATCGCCGAGGAGAAGACCAACCCGCTCCTCAAGTTCCTCGGCGCCTTCTGGGGACCGATTCCCTGGATGATCGAGGTCGCGGCCGCGCTGTCGGCCGCCATCGGCCACTGGACCGACCTCGCGGTCATCCTGGTTCTGCTCGTCATCAACGCCGGCGTCGGCTTCTGGGAGGAGCACCAGGCCGAGAACGCCGTCGCGGCCCTGAAGAAGACCCTCGCCAGCAAGGCCCGGGTGCGGCGGGGCGGGCAGTGGCGCGAAGTGCCCTCGCGCGAGGTCGTGAAGGGCGACATCCTCAAGCTCGACATCGGCACGATCGTGCCGGCCGACGTCAAGCTGATCGAGGGCGACCACCTCAGCGTCGACCAGTCGGCGCTGACCGGCGAGTCGCTGCCCGTGGACCGGACGGCGGGCGACGTCGTGTATTCCGGCTCGCACTGCGAGCAGGGCGGCATGACCGGCGTCGCGGTCGCGACCGCCATGGACACGGTGTTCGGCAAGACCGCCAAGCTCGTCGAGGGCGCGGGCAGCGCGTCCGAGTTCCAGAAGGCGGTGGGGCGCATCGCCCGCTACCTAATCGTCCTCAGCCTCGGGCTGATCGCCGTCATGGTCGCTGTCGAACTGCTGCGCGGCCGCGAGATTCTCACCGTCGTCCAGTTCGCCCTCATCCTCGCCGTGGCGTCGATCCCGGTCGCCATGCCGGCCGTCCTTTCGGTGACGATGGCTGTGGGGGCGCTGGCGCTGGCCAAGCGCAAGGCCATCGTGTCGCGCCTCGACGCCATCGAGGAGATGGCCGGCATCGACGTGCTGTGCACCGATAAGACCGGCACGCTGACGCAGAACAGGCTCAAGCTCCAGGAGCCGGTGGCCTTCGACGTCGAGGCGCAGGACGTGGTGCTGGCGGCCGCGCTGGCGTCCCCGCGCGACGGGGGCGACGCCATCGACCGCGCCGTGGCGGAGGGACTGGAAGACCGCGACGCGGTGCAGGGCTTCGAGCAGGTCCATTTCGCGCCGTTCAACTACGTCAACAAGCGCACCGAGGCGGAGTCGCGAAAGGACGGGCGCAGCTTCAAAACCGCCAAGGGCGCGCCCGTCAACGTCATGGAGTTCGTGTCGCCCGCGGGCGAGCTGAAGGAGGAGGCCGAGAAGGCGATCGGCGAGCTGGCCGAGAAGGGCTACCGCACCCTCGCGGTTGCGCGCGACGACGGGGACGGGTGGAAGCTGATCGGCCTGCTGCCCCTGGAGGACCCGCCGCGCGACGACGCGAAGAGCACGATTGCCGAGGCCGAGCGGCACGGGCTCGCCATCAAGATGCTGACCGGCGACGATCGCGCCATCGCGCGCCAGACCGCGAAGACGCTGGGCCTCGAAGGGGACATCCTCGAGGCCGGCGTGCTCGGCACCGGCACGGAGGCCGAGGCGCGCGAGCGCGAGGGGGAGGAGCGCGAGCGCGGCCTGTCGCCCGAGAACCTGGAGCGCGTGGAGGGAGCCGCGGGCTTCGCCGAGGTCTTCCCCGAGCACAAGTTCGACATCGTGCGCGGCCTGCAAGACGCCGGCCACCTCGTCGGCATGACGGGGGACGGGGTCAACGACGCGCCGGCCCTGAAGCAGGCCAACGTCGGCATCGCGGTCGAAGGCGCGACCGAGACGGCGCGGGCCGCCGCGGCGCTGGTGCTGACGGAGCCCGGCCTCGGCACGGTCATCCACGCCGTCGAGGAAGCGCGGCGCATCTTCGCGCGGATGAACGCCTACGCGATCTACCGCGTGGCCGAGACGATCCGCATCATGCTGTTCGTTGTGGCGACCGTGCTGGCCTTCGGCTTTTATCCGCTGACCGCCATCCTCGTGATCCTGCTGGCGCTGCTGAACGACCTGCCGATCATGACGATCGCCTACGACAACGCCAAGCTCAGCGACCGTCCGGTGAAGTGGGACATGCGCCGCGTGCTCACGGTTTCGTCGGTGCTGGGCGCCGTCGGCGTCCTGTCGACATTCGGCATGCTGGTGATCGGCAAGGTGTGGCTGCGCATGGGCGATGCGGAAGTGCAGTCGCTGATCTTCGTCAAGCTGGTCTTCGCCGGCCACCTGACCCTGTTCGTGACCCGCACCCGCGACCGGCTGTGGACGAAGCCTTACCCGTCGCCGATCCTGCTCGGCGCCGTGGTGAGCACGCAGGTCGTGGCGGCGCTGATCGTCGGCTTCGGCCTGCTCGTCGCCAAGCTGCCCTGGCTCGACCTCCTGTGGGTCTACGCCTACGCGATCGCGTGGGCGTTGATCGGCGACCAGGCCAAGCTCCTGGCCTACCGCCTTGTCGGCGCGAGGCGGGGCCGATGAGCGCGGGCCGCCGGCCCGCGGCGACGGCGGCCCGTCACGTCTGCCCGGCGGGGAACAGCATCGGGGCGCGATGGTTGACGGCGATCTGGGAAAGCCATGCCGGAGGCGACCCATGACATACCTGACCGCGCGGGACGGGTCGGAAATCTACTACAAGGATTGGGGAAGCGGCCGGCCGATCGTCATGATTCACGGATGGCCGCTGACCGCCGACACCTGGGACCCGCAGGCCATGGCGCTGGCCGAGGCCGGGTTCCGGGTGATCGCCTACGACCGGCGCGGCTTCGGCCGCTCGGCCCAGCCCTGGACCGGCTATAGCTACGATGCCCTCGCGGACGACCTCGCCGATGTCATGGAGAAGACCGGGGCGTCGAACGACGCGGCCCTGGTCGGCTTCTCCATGGGCGGCGGCGAGGTCGCCCGCTACATGAGCCGCCACAGCGGCCGAGGCGTCAGCCGCGCCGTTCTGGTCTCCTCGGTGGTGCCCTACATGCTGCAGACGCCCGACAACCCGGACGGCACGCCGCAGAGCACCTTCGACGCCATCGCGGAGGGGCTGAAGCGGGACCGGCCGCACTTCCTCCGCCGGACCTTCTTGCCGCAGTTCCTCGGCGCGGGCTTTCTGACGAGCCCGGTCAGCGACGAGGTGATGGACGACGCAGCCCGCCAGGCGATGATGGCCGGCCTCAAGCCGACCCTGGACTGCGCGGTCGCCTTCGCGACCACCGACTTCCGCCCCGACCTGCCGGTCTTCAAGGTGCCGACGCTGATCATCCACGGGACGGGCGACAAGACGGTGCCGATCGGTGCCGCCGGGCGGGCGGCGCACCGGAGCATCGCGGGCTCGACGTTGATCGAATACGAGGGCGAGCCTCACGGCCTCAACGTCACCGCGAGCGACCGGCTGACGAAGGATCTGCTCGCCTTCCTGCGGCGATGATCGGAGGCGCGACAGCGGCCGCACGCGGGCCGCGGTCGATGAAGCACGGTGCGGGCGTCTTGGACGACCCGGGACACAGAGAGGCAGCATGATATCGACCCGCTACCGCCCCCCGCACGACTTCGGCCTCGGCGGGGTGGCGATCGGCAACGAGTTCGAGTTCGCCACCGACGAGCAGGCCGAGGCGACGCTCGCCGCCGCCTGGGACGCCGGCGTGCGATACTTCGACGTGTCGCCCTGGTACGGCCTCGGGCTCGCCGAGCGCCGCTTCGGGCGCTTCCTGTCGCGCAAGCCCCGCGGCGAGTTCGTCATCTCATCCAAGGTCGGCAAGCTGCTGCGGGCGAGCCGGGACAACGAGGCCAAGCGCTTCTTCCCCTTCAGCTCCTCGCCCAACACGCCGCACTTCGACTACACGGCAGACGGCGTGCTGCGGTCGGTCGAGGACAGCCTGCAGCGGCTCGGCCTCGACCGCCTCGACATCGTGTTCGTCCACGACTTGTCCCCCGACAACGGCTACCTGCCCGACGACTGGGAAGCGCTGTGGCCGGATGCGGAGAAGGGCGCGTTCCCGGCGCTCACCCGCCTGCGCGAGGAGGGCGTGATTGATGGCTGGGGCATGGGCGTGAACAGGCCGGAGCCGATCCTGCGCTGCCTCCAGTGCGCGGACAGCGACATCCACCTCCTGGCGAGCCAGTACTCGCTCATCGACCATGCCAATGCGGTGGAGCACGTGCTGCCGGCGGCGCGCGAGGCGGGCGTCAGCTTCGTGGTCGGCTCAGCGCTCAACGCGGGCTTCCTCGGTGGTGAGCCGCGCTACAACTACGGCGAGGGCAACAGCGTCATCCCGGCCGAGAAGCGCGACAAGCTCGCCCGCTTGCGCGCCGTCGCCGGCGACCACGGCGTCGACGTCGTTGCCGCGGCGCTCCAGTTCAGCCTCGCGCCCATCGAGGCTTCCGCGCTGATCGTCGGCACCGCCAAGCCGTTCCACATTCTGGCCGACCAAGCCGCCCTGCACGCGAAGATCCCGCCCGCGTTCTGGGACGAACTACGGGCGAAGGGCGTCATCCACACGCAAGCCGCCGTGCCATTGCAATGATGCGCTTGCGTCGGGCGCCGAGCGCGCCGCCGACAAGGGCGGCGCGCTTCGGTCTTCGATGGTGCTGCATGCCGAGCGGGCCTCGTTCAACTGACGGAACGTGAGCGTAACAGGCGCCTTCAGTCCCATCGCAGCGGCGAGAAAGGTCTGCTTCGGAGCGTGCTGCAGATAGTCGCCGAGGTCCTGGAGCCGGGCGGTCCTTATATAACCGCTATCTCAGCCCCATCGACCTCGCCGCTCTTCACCGCCTCATCAAACTCGGGCGGCCCATCAGGTGCGCCGGCGCCGTCGACCACGCCGTGCGGCGCACCCGCGCGTTCCTGTCGGCCTGCCACATCGACCACGACCCGACGAACAACGCCGTCGGCGACCTCGCCGCGCTGTGCCAAAGGTGCCATCTTCTGAACGACGCGGCGGAACACCGGCGGCGCCGGGCCGTCACGATACGGGCGCGGCGGGCGTGCGGAGACCTGTTCACAGGTCCTTATCCAACGCCGTGAGGTGCACGGGGGAGGCCAATACGCAAAGCGGCCTCTCCCTGACCCCGAAAGCCGCAGAGACCCGAGCGGCTGACCAGCTCACCATGATGCGAGACAGTTGACCGCAAATTGCGGCTGTATGCCGGAGCGGAACCTGCAGTTTCAGCGATAGGAGCGATGGCGGCGGTAGTGATGACCGGGCAGGTTGTGCCGGCGAGGCAGCCCGAGCACGCCGCGCGCGCCGCCGACGACACCACCGACTGCGCCACCGACGACACCGCCGACGACTCCACCAACGGGCCCAGCCGCGTTACGTCCAGCAACAGCACCATTCTGTGCGCCGCCCACGATGCCCTGCGCCCAGGTCGTGGTAGGGATCATCAACGGTATGGCCAGAGCAGCTACCATAGCGATTTTGATGTTCATAATTCAAAAACTCCTTCCAGCGGCGAGAGTGAAGTCGCCCTTACTCGGACGTCTCAGATTGGGACGGGCTATGTGCGTTCGCATGGTCTCGACATCACGGGCATCGATGGCGTAGCCCGTCATAGCCCAGGTATGTCCCTGTCGCCGGATTGTATGACCTGAACCGACGTTCACAGTATGCGACAGAACTATTGGCCCGTGCCGCCGCTGCTACAGCCCCCCCGATGATCGCACCGGCTGCGAGCCCCGCGACTCCGGCGCCAACACCGTAGCCGCCATACCCAAAGCGACGACCGTAGATACCACGCCTACCATAGAAACGGGGACGACCAAAACCGCGATGGAAGCCGAAGCCTCGATGGAAGCCGAAGCCTCGGTGGTGGAATCCGCCAAAGCCGTGATGGAAGCCGCCGAAGCCGCGATGCAAGCCGCCGAAGCCGCGATGGAAGCCGCCGAAGCCGCGATGCAAGCCGCCGAAGCCGCGATGGAAGCCGCGATGGAAGCCGCCGAAGTGCCGAAAAGCGACGTTCTGAACGATTCCAGTATTCATATGCGACATGGGCATGGATCTTGGGGCTGTGTCGATCGGGAGCGCGGAGGCTGGCGCAGCCATCGATAAAGACAGGAGCGAAGCGGCCAGCGCCGTCAAAGTGAGCTTTCGCAAAGTCGTCATCCTCCTGATGTGGCCAGCTAACCAGCGATTGGTTGGTCAGGCATGTTCGCGTCTTGACGCGACATCACTGAAGATCGTTCCATGCCGGATCCGATGCTCAAAAGAGGACGATCTCGGGGCGCCCAGCAGCGCGGAGCAGAACGATTAACTTTCATCCATCCTCGAAACCCTGCCGGATGAGATGCGTAACTCCTGCCTCTCTCGCACACGGCGCTCGCGTCGGTGCTGAGTTTGACAGGAGCAAAGCATGACGACGATGACCAAGGGACTGCGCGCCCTGACCCTCGCCACCGCCCTCGCGATGGGGACGGCGTCGGCGGCCTACGCGGCCGATCCGATGGTGGGCGGCGCGCCGATGATGGCCAGCAAGAACATCGTCCAGAACGCATCGCAGGCGAAGAACCTGACCACGCTGGTCGCCGCCGTGAAGGAAGCCGGGCTCGTCGACACGCTGGAGGGCCCCGGCCCGTACACGGTGTTCGCGCCCACCAACGCGGCCTTCGACAAGCTGCCCAAGGCCACGGTCGAGGCGCTGATGAAGCCCGACATGAAGGCCGACCTCAAAAAGGTGCTGACCTACCACGTTGTGGCAGGCAAGGTGGATGCGGCCGAACTCGCCAAGGACATCAAGGCGGGCGGCGGCACCTACAACATGAAGACCGTCGAGGGCGGCACGTTGACGGCCAAGATGGACGGCGACAGGATCGCCCTCATCGACGAGAAGGGCGGCGGCGCTTTTGTCGAGACGCCGGACGTGTACCAGTCGAACGGCGTCGTGCACGTCATCGACAGCGTCCTCATGCCGAAGTGAGGCGCCTGGGGGGAGGCCTGTGGGAATAGGTCCTCCCCCCGACCGGAAAGCTACGGCGGATCGATGTGCTCTCGCTCCCTCGGTGCCGACCGGACTCGTTCAGTCAGTCCACGTTTTGCTGAAATCGCCTCGCGAGGATCGGCGCGGGCATCGAGAGAGGAACGATGATGAAGTCAGCTTCGATCTTTGCCGTGACGACGATTTTAGGCCTGCTCTCGGCCGGAGTTGCGCTGGGCCAAAGCGCCACCGGAACGGGCGCTGGCACTTCGACGGGCGCGACCGGCACGCCGATGCCCGGCACCGGCCAGGCCGGCGGCGGCGCAGGCATGAATAAAATGCCCGACCAGACCCAGCCCGGTGCGTCGCCCGGCAGCACGACCGGGGCGGCTGCTGGCGGCGTCGGCGGGACCGGGGGGGCTGGTGGGACGGGCGGCGCCGGCGGTAACGGCATGTCGAGCAGCACCGGCAAGTAGGGCCGTCCGCCTCTTCGGAGCTGCGAAAGAGAGAGCCTTGGGCTGCCTTGCGTCGCTCGCCCCGCTTCGGTGCTAGCGCTGCGGTTTCGGGCGTCGGCCGGGGCACATCTTCCATCTGGGCGGGCTCTGGATACGCCGCCTTGCGGTCGAGTTCGATCGTCTTCAAGGAGTCCCTTCGTCTCACCGTGTAGGCCAGCGCCACTGTCGGATAGCCGGACGGTAGATCATTCCGCGCTCGACCAGTCCTCCGATCCCCAGCCCCAGTCTGAAACGGCTGGCCATCAGCTCGACCGTGCGGTCCTCGAGCCTCATGTCGACCCTGCACAAGGACTGGGAAGACGAGTTCTTGCCCGGAAAACGTCCGATACCCGCACGCACAAAGTGGCCGTCTACCCTCGACTTGGATCGATTTTCAAAAGAGAGCAACATTCTTTCACCAGCTGCTCGACGTTTACACGCGAATCTACCTGCTCAAGCTGTTACCCGCCCTGTCCGGCATTGTCCGCTCAGCGCGCCCATCGGCCGAGGCTCTAGCTGGAGGACGGGCTCGGCGCCAAGGTCCACCGGCGCCCTGCATCAGGCCCGTGCAGGCGCCGTGCCGCGCCGGTGTCCATCGCGCGACGCGTCGTGGCCCTGATGACCCTGGTGGCCGTGATCCATCGGGTGCTGCCGGTTCACCCAGAACAGGTACACGGCGAGCGCGCCGAAGGCGAGGTCGAGCCAAAATGTGTAGTTCAGGCTGAACGTCGTCAGCCGTGCCCGCACGTCGACGTCGTGGGACGGCACGAGGCCGAGCGCCGTGAAGGCGAGATCCATGACCACCGCCGAGAGCGCCATCGTGGCGAAGAACAGCCCCGCCATGAAGGCCGCCATGCGCCAGCCGAAGTAGCGGCGGTAGACGTCCAGCAGCGGCAGCACGAGCAGGTCGGCGTAGAGGAAGGCCAGCACGCCGCCGAAGCTCGCACCGCCCGCCCACAGCACGGCCGCGAGCGGCACGTTGCCGATCGAGCACACGAAGGTCAGGCAAGCCACCACGGGGCCGATCAGCCCGTCGAACGGCACCTTGATCCAGGGCGAGGCGTCCTGGAGGAACATGGCCTTCCACCACGCGTCCGGCACGAAGGCCGCGAGGAAGCCGCCGACGGCGAAACCGATCAGCAGGTCCTTCCACAGCATCGACCATTCCATGGCGAAGTTCTGGGCGATGCGGACCCGCGTCTCCGGCTTGCGCAGCCGCTCCCACCACGTGTCGCCCTCGACCGTCATGGACATGTGGTGGTGTCCCGACCCCGCCTCCTCGTGCCGGCGCGCTTCCTCGATCAGCGCCTCCGGGTAGACCAGCTTCAAGAGCAGGCTCATCACGGCGACGAGCACCACACCGCCGATCCATTCGCCGGCCGTGAACTGCCAGCCCATCAGCACGTACAGAATGATGCCGAGCTCCAGCACGAGGTTGGTGGATGCGAACATGAAGGCGAGCGAGGTGGACAGCGCGGCGCCCTTCTTGAACAGGGTCCGCATGATTGCGGCGGACGCGTAGGAGCAGCTCGAGGACGCAGCGCCGAGTGCGGTGGCGGCCGCGATGTCCTTCGCGCCGCCGCGGCCCAACGCTTCACGCATCTTGTCGGCCGGCACCACGGTCTGCAGCAGGGCCGACACGGTGAAGCCGAGCACCAGGGTCCACCCGGTCTGCCACATCATGCCGAGGCTCATCAGCAGGGCATGGCCGATCTGGTGCAGGTAGGACATGACGAGTCTCTCGGATCGCGGAACCAGACTCCGGCTCGCGGTGGCGGACGATGCCGTCCAACGACCTTGCCACGGGGCAGTGTTGCCCAACCGTGGATGAAAAATGCTCCGGTCTGGCAGGCGGCTTGACGCTGCCCCGACTGTCAGCTGCATGATAGGCGCCATGGCCCACCGTTCCGCCCCGCCGCGTCCTGCGCTCACCCGCCGCCGCTTCGTCGCCGGGCTCGGCGCCGCGGCGGCATCCAGCCTGCTCGGGCTCCGGCAAGCCCGTGCCGCCTTCGCGCTGAAGAGCCCCGGCGAGGCAATCGTGCCGGTCACCTCGTCCTACGATCTCGTCGTCGCGCGCGGCACAGCCAACAAGACCGGCACCGAGACTTGGGCCAACACGATCAACGGCGGCACGCCCGGCCCGACCCTGCGCTGGCGCGAGGGCGACGTCGTCACGCTCAACGTCCGCAACGATATGCCGGAGGTCACGGGCCTGCACTGGCACGGCATTATCCTGCCCAACGACATGGACGGCGTGCCGGGCCTGGAGTTCGCCGGCATCGCGCCCGGCGAAACCTACCAGTACCGCTTCCCCGTGCTGCAGAGCGGCACCTACTGGTATCACAGTCACATGGGCTACCAGGAGCAGAAGGGCGTCTATGGGGCGCTGGTGATTGATCCCGTCGGCCGCGACTTCGTACAAGCAGACCGCGACTACGTGGTCCTGCTGTCCGACTGGACCGACGAGGATCCCAAGGACATCCAGAACAAGACCAAATACCAGTCCGATTATTACAATTTCGGCAAGCGTACGGTGACGTCCTTCTTCGCCGACGTCGAGCGCTCCGGCCTCGAACCGGTGTTGAAGGAGCGCTTCCACGAGAACGAGTCGCGCATGGACCCGTCGGGCCTGGAGGCGCCGTCGGGCGAAACCTACACCTACCTCATCAACGGACAGCCGCCCTCCGCCAACTGGACGGCGCTGTTCCGACCCGGGGAGCGGGTGCGCCTGCGCTTCATCAACGCCTCGGCGGCGACCTACTACGACGTGCGCATTCCCGGCCTCGCCATGAGCGTCGTCAACGTGCACGGCAACGACGTCGTGCCCGTGGCGGTGGACCAGTTTCGCATCGGCGTCGCCGAAACCTACGACGTCGTGGTGCGGCCGACGCAGGATCGCGCCTTCACGATCTATGCCGAAGACCTCGGCCGCTCCGGCTACGCGCGGGGCACGCTGGCGCCGCGCGACGGCATGGAAGCCGAGATCCCCGTCCACGATCCGCGCCCACTGCGCACCATGACCGACATGGGCATGCAGGGCATGATGGGGAAGGATCAGATCGGCGCGTCTCACCCGAACGGGTCGCGCATCGGCGGCATCATGGGCGAGCACGCGGCCGACGTGATCGGCAAGAAGAACCTCGGCAAGCTCGCCGGACACCAGCCCATGGCCAAGCCGCCCGAGGGCGTTGAACTCGACGAACCGGGGGTCGAGGTGCAGATGAAGCCCAAGATGCTCACGGAGCGGATGCGCACGCCCGGCGACGGGCTGAACTTCCTGCCTCGGCGCGAGCTCAGCTTCTCGGACCTGCGCTCGATCCTGCCGGCCGTCGACGACCGGCCGCCGACGCGCACCATCACGCTCAAGCTCAGCGGCAACATGCAGCGCATGATCTGGGGCTTCGACGGCAAGAAGTACACAGAGGTCGGGCCCATCGACGTCACGGTGGGCGAGCGCTTCCGCCTCGTCATGATCAATGAGACCATGATGACCCACCCCATCCATCTGCACGGCATGTGGATGGAGCTGGAGAACGGCCAGGGCCGCCATCGGCCCTACCTCCACACGCTGAGCGTTCAACCGGCTGAGAAGCTGTCCGTGCTGATCACGCCTGTGGCGACAGGACAATGGCCGCTGCACTGCCACATCCTGTACCACTTCGAGGCCGGCATGTTCCGCACGCTGCGCGTGCTGCCGCGAGACGCGTGACGATGCTTCGGCTCCTGCCTCTCGCCGCCCTCCTTATCGCCTCGGAGCCAGCCGCAGCGCAGGATCTGCTGGACCTAATCAACGGCGGCACGCACCTCGACACCGCGAACACGCTCGGCGGCGCCGCGCCCTACGGCAACCCCATCGCGGACCAGCGCGTCTACGGCAACGTCTTCTTCGACCAGTTCGAGGGACGGCTGGCGAACGGCTCCTATTTCCGTTGGGACGGCCAGGGCTGGATCGGCGACGACTACAACAAGCTATGGCTCAAGACCGAGGGGCGTTACAATGCAGACGGCCGCGGCCTCGTGTCGGACGGCGACCAAGAACTGCTCTACGACCGGCCGGTGTCGACCTACTTCGACGTGCAGGGAGGTATTCGCTCCGACATCGACAGCCTGCGCAACCGCACCTGGGCGGCGCTGGGCCTGCAGGGCCTGTCCTGGGGCTTCTGGAACCTCGAGCTGACGGGTTACGCCAGCGACGGCGGCCACTTCGCTCTCCGGTCCAACGCGTCCTACGACCTCTACGTCACCCAGCGCCTCGTGCTGCAGCCACAGATGGAGGCGAACGTGTATTCCAAGGCGGACCGAGGGCGTGAACTCGGTTCGGGGCTCTCCGACATCGATTCGGGCCTGCGGCTCCGCTACGAGTTCACGCGCGAGTTCGCACCCTACGTCGGCGTCGCCTACCAGCGCTTCTTCGGCGGCACCGCGGACTACCGGCGCCGCGACGGCGAGGGACGCGGCGACCTGCGCGCCCTCACCGGTCTGCGGTTCTGGTTCTGATCAGCGGCGTGTCGGAGACGGGCTGTTGCCGGGCTGAGTCTTCAACGAGCGCCGGAGTTGGGCGCAGCGGGCGTCGAGCAGGGCCGGGGTTTCACCTTTCTCAAGCGGCGCCGCGCCGTGCCCGGCCGCGCTGCAACGGGCCAGCATGTCGGCCAGCGTAGCGCCAGTCACGCCCTTGACGCCGAAGCCCTTCAGGTCGGGCTCCGTCACAGCTTCGGCACACACACCCTGCGACGCGCACGCGATGTCGAACGCGACGAGCATCATGCACAGGCTCCGAGCTTTCATGAGCGGCACTTCCATTGTGAGCGGCAGCATAGCCACGATGGCCCGCACAGTCAGCGGCGAAGATTGATGCCTGCCTGGGATCTTAACGGGATGCGCGGTCCCTGATGTTGCAGGTGCGTCGTAAATCGGGGTCGTTGGAAGGCGCTGCAGGGGGCAGGCGAACGGCCGGTTTCGGATAGACGCTATGGCGGGCAGTACGTCGCACTTGGGTCGACTCCGGCCGGACAGCGGAAGTGGTGGACAGCAGTCCGACTGCTTTGGGCAAGGCCGAGCGGTCGAGCGGTCGTTCAGAACGGTGCTGAAAATTATCAGCACACGAAGTCGCCGGCCGCCGCGGTGGCGAACGGACCGTCGTCGCGATGCGGGTGGGACGCGTCGGTCATCTGTCGTGTCCTGGGTTATGTCTGCGGCGTGAGCCGCGTCCACGAGAGAGCCGTGTGGTCGGCCTCGGGGACCTGCCTCGCCCCGACGGGAACCCCACGATGCCGAGGTCAGCGCCGGACCTGCCGGACGACCTGGTCGAAAACCGTCCGGCACGGAGCGGTGAGCAAGGCCCTCTTGGGCCGCATGCAGGCCACGATGGCGTCCTCGTCCGGAACGGCGTCCGCGCAGAGCCTCAGCTCGACTTTCCGCATTTTTGGAGGCGCATCAGGTGCTGACCCAGAAGATGTCCTCGGCTGCGATGCAGGTGAGGGCGTCGTCGAGGGCGAGGATAGTGCTGCCGAAGGGGCCGGTCGAGGACCAGCGCTCCTTCCACAGGGACCAGTATAGAACTTCGAAGTGGCCGTCGGGTTTTGCCGGTCGCAGGCGGGCGACGGGTGTGCCCGACCGCGCATCGTAGAGCGTGTAGCCCCGGTTGCGCCGCTCGGCCACGAGAGAACCACGCGGGCTTCGAAACTGCGCGATGCGCATGATGACGTCGTCGTCCATGGCGGCGCAGGATATTCCGAGGGACTGGTCCCGTCACGGACCGTTTGCGCTCTGATGGGCTGGATGCAGGGCTTGCTGAACAACGGCGATGCGATTCTACGGCCGGGATGAGACCCCATCGCCAACGCCCCCCTTCCGACCTTTCCGCTGTGCCAGCGATCTTGTCGACATGGCTGACCGTACTGCGCCCGTGCTTCACTGCACCAGTCTGGACCCGAGTCCTCGTGCTGGTGGCCGGTGCGGTGTTGTCGCCCGGCGGACGAACCGTGACGCAAGCCCTGCGCGTGATGGGACTGGCCGGAAAACCCGGCTTCGGTCGATACCACGACGTCCTGAGCCGGGCGCGGTGGGATGCGCGCGACGTGGCGCGCAGGCTGCTCGGGCACCTCGTCGCCGTGCTGTCGCCGGACGGCGAGGTGATCATCGGCATCGACGACACCGTGGAGCGACGATGGGGGCCGAAGATCGCGGCGCGCGGCATCTATCGTGACCCCGTCCGTTCGTCCAAAGGCCATTTCGTCAAGACCAGCGGCCTGCGCTGGCTCGTGCTGGCCGTCATGCTCCCGGTCCCCTTCGCGGGCCGGCGCTGGGCGCTGCCCTTTCACCGTGCTGGCCCCTCGGAGCGCTGGAGCCGGCGCATCGCCAGCGCCACAAGACCCTGACCGACTGGGCGCGTCAGGCCATCCTGCAGAGCAGTCGCTGGCTGGGAGCCGCCGCGTCACCGTGGTGGCCGACAGCAGCTTCGCCGCGCTCGACCTCATCGCCGCCGTGCGCCGCCACGTCACCCTGATCACGCGGTTGCGCCTCGACGCCAACCTGTTCGAACCCGCCCCCGCGCGCGTTCCAGGCCGGCGCGGCCGCCCCGCCCTGAAAGGAAAGCGAGTGCCCAAGCTCGATGCCGTGCTGCGCGACCCGGCCACCGTCTGGACAAAGGTGACGCTGACCGAATGGTACGGCGGCCAAACCTGCAGGCTCGAATACACCTCGGCCACGGCGCTCTGGTCCAAGGCCGGCCTGCCGCCCCAGCCGATCCGCTGGGTGCTGGTGCGCGATCCGTCCGGCACCCGTGACGCGCAGGCGTTCCTGTGCACCGACGCCGACCTCACCGCCGAGGCGATCCTCACGCGGTTCGTCATGCGCTGGCGCATCGAGACCACCTTCCAGGAGGTCCGCCGGCACCTCGGCGTCGAGACCCAGCGCCAATGGTCCGACAAGGCCATCCTGCGCACCACACCTGCCTTGCTCGCCTTGTACTCCCTCGTCACGCTCTGGGCACACGAGCTGCACACCCGGGCCGGACCGATCCGCCCACAGACCGCAGCTTGGTACGACAAACGCCTGCCAACCTTCAGCGACGCGCTCGCCGACGTCCGCCGCGCGTTATGGTGGCCGCAGATTTCATCAACGTCCCCGCCCAGCCGAGACCCCGTCAAAATTCACCCCGACCTCCTCGACCGGTGGATCGACACACTGTGCCGCGCTGCCTGAAATGCGTAAAGTCGAGCTCAGGGCATCCTCCTTACAGATCGCCTCGCCTCTGGCGCGCAGGCCCGGACTGACGTCTGCCACGCCGGCGAGCGCCGCCGCGGGGATGAGCGCCATGGCGAGAGGCAGGGAGAAGGTGAGAGCGCGGAGCATGACGTGAGCCTCGATGGTGTGGATGCGGCTGTCGCCTCGTCGTCCCTTCCGAAGGTGGCGGGCGGGCCGATGGGCGCCGGATCGGATCCGAACGAGCCGAGGGCCGTTGTGGACATAGAGGGCGAGAGTTCGCCCGCCCGGCTCGTCGCCGGGTGGGCGATCGCTGTCACTCGGCCGGGGTGCCCCGGACACGCGCGGTAGGGATGAACCGCGCCGCCGCCACGGTCGGATCGACTGCCGGCCCTACCGCCGAACCAGGACGCGATCGCGCTAAGGACGAGGGCCAAGCTGGCCAGAAGGGCGCCGCGGGACACGCCTTTCGCGGCGGCGGCCGCTTCGGCAGTCTGCTGCTTCGCCTGGGCTGCCCTGTCGCGGATCTGCTGCTCGGTCGAGGCGACGCGTGAGCGGGCCTGATCGATCGGCACGCTCTGTGACTTGGACAGGGCCTGCGCGACCTTCTCGCGGGCATCCGCGACCTGGGCGTCGTCGCCGGTCACCAGGGCCTTGGCGAAGGACGCGGTGGTGCCCTTGAAATCCGCGGGATCGTTCGCGGCCGGCGACGACAGAGCCTGCTGCATGGCGCCGACCGGGTCCGTGCCCTGCGTCAGGGGCGGGACGGCGGTCTGCGCCGCGGAGGACACGGCGTGGCCGACGCCGCCGATGGCGCCGCTGACGGTGTTGAAGGCGCCGCCGATGAGGCCGCCGACCGCCGTGGTGAGCAGGTAGACGATGAGAAGCGTGGTCAAGGCCCAGGAGATCAGCCCGTGCCAGCCGCCTGTGGACGCCTTCGGCCGTCCCGACAGGCGGCTGGCGATGTAGCCGCCCACGAAGGCCGCGACGATGCCCGACACGGCCCACCAAAGGCCGGCACCGATCGAGAAGCCGCTGGCTGACGGATTGTCGCCGGTCGTCGGGTTCAGCGTCGAGGCGCCGATGCCGATGCCGATCATGTTGAGGATGAGTTGGGTCACGAGACCCGCGACCACCCCGGCCAGCACGCCGCCCCACGACACGTTGTTGACCAAGATCGTGCGAGCGTCGTCGGCCGCAGACACCGGGCTGGCGTTCGGCGTATCGACCGCTCCGGGCGAGCGCCGCGCCTGCCCCGTGGCTGATTGAAGATCTGACATTCTGAGGTCCATGTGGCCGATGGCATCCGGAACCGCCGAGGCGCCGGCCACAGGGGCGCGCCGGTGATCCTGTGGGGACGGCCCGGCTCCACGATGGGCTGGGACGGCCTTGCGCGAGCCCGGAGCCGTGGCGGCCGGTGCCCGAAGGCGTTCAGGGCGACCGCGTCACCCTTTGTTGCGTCGGGCCGACGACTTCGCTTTCCCGACTCGACGACGTACGTCGCCCGATCGGCACAGCCGCTCGTCGATTGAGACGTGTCGCTCGAGGCTCGTCATGAGCCTGCGGCGCGCTGCACCACGAGCACGCGAACAGCCACACACAAATCGATATTCTTGCGGTGAAAAGGTAGTTCCATTTCCATGAAATCATCATATTCAACAAATGATACAAACCTCACGGTCGTTGTTTTTTGTGGTTCTGTCATTTGGATGTTGTTATTGGCGTCAACGTGGTCCATGTAGTGTGGGCGCCCGAGGGCGTTCCTCCCTAGACTTGGACCGCTCGCCGCGAGGTGCAGCGGTCCTATTTGTCGGGAACGTCGTGCGCTGCCTCGCTGCCGCTGAAACGGGCTATCGATATGCGCTCCACGACGATGCCGAAGGTCGAATGGGTGGACGTCCTCGACAGAGCGATGCGATCCGGCGATCTGGGTGCTCACCTCGACTGCGTGCAGGGCGCTTTCGCCGACGCCGGCCGGGATGGCGACGCCCTCATGGCCGCCGTAATCCGCGCCCTGCTGCAGGCGGGCGAGATCGAGACGGTGATGTGCATGCGCGCGGAATGGGGCGGCACGCGGCGGACCGGTGGTGACGACATCCGTCGAGCCGATCCGGCACGACGCCTGCGGCCGCACTCATGACGTTGAACCTATCTTTGTCCGGGCGTGAGGAGCCGATGGAGATGCCTTTGACCCCCGACGTTTCCACACCCGTGGACGCCAAGGCCTGGGCGAGGACGCTCGCCCGCTACCGTGAGCCCAGCCTCTACCGCATCCTGTTCGAGATCGCCGCCACGGTCCTGCCGCTGGCAGGCCTTTGGGCGATCATGGGACTGACCCTCAGGGCGAGCCACGGACTTTGCCTCGTCCTCGCCATCCCCGCGGCCTTATTCCTCGTCAGGCTGTTCCTGATCCAGCACGACTGCGGCCACGATGCCTGCTTCCGCTCCCGTGCGACGAACGATTGGGTCGGCCGCGCCATCGGCGTCGCGACCCTCACGCCTTACGACTATTGGAAGCGCACGCACGCCGTCCATCACGCGACGGTGGGCAACCTCGACGAGCGCGGGCTCGGCGACGTCACCACGCTGACGGTGGCCGAATATCGCGGGGCGTCCCGCCTGGGCCGGCTGCGCTACCGCGTCTACCGCCATCCCGCGGTGATGTTCGGCCTCGGCCCCACCTACCTGTTCCTCCTGCGGCATCGGCTGCCCGTCGGCCTGATGCGGGCGGGCTGGCGCCCGTGGCTCAGCACCATGGGGACCAACGCCGCCACGAGCCTGATCGTCGCCGGCCTCGTCTGGTGGGTCGGCTTGGTGCCGTTCCTCGCGATCCATGGGCCTGTCGTGCTGATGTCCTCCTCCCTCGGCGTGTGGCTGTTCTACGTCCAGCACCAGTTCGAGGAGACGCACTGGTCGGCGAGGCCCGACTGGAGCCATGCCGAGGCGGCGCTCCACGGCAGTTCCCACTACGACCTGCCCAAGGCATTGCACTGGCTGACGGCCAATGTCGGGTTGCACCACATCCATCACCTCGGCAGCCGCATCCCGTTCTATCGCCTGCCTGCCGTCATGCGCGACTACCCCGAGTTGGGAAACGTCGGCCGGATTACGCTGGTCCAGAGCTTTCGGTGTGTCCCCCTCACTTTGTGGGACGAGAGCAATCGGTCCCTCGTGTCCTTCAGGACGGCGCGGCAGATCGTCCGCTGACGTCGAGGCGCCGACAGGGTCGCGGGTCTACGCTCGACGGGTGCAGGACCTTTCCCTGGGCCCATATGATTGATGCAGTGCAACATAACTCACCGTGAAAGCTTCCCCATGCTGTTTCCCTGGTACGCGGTGACGATGCTCGCCTTCGAGTCGAACGGGGTCATCGCGCTCCGCATGTTGAAGATGGCGTCGGGCGGTCGCGAGGCGCGCGCCGAGGCCGACCTGATGGTGAGCGAGAAGGTCGATGCCCTGATCGAGGCTAGCGGCAGCCTGTGCGGGGGAGCCACGCCCGCCATGGTGATCGGCCGCTACCGGGAGCATGTCGCGGCTAACGCGCTGCGGCTCGCGGCCTGATGGCGGCCACGGCGAAGGTCGGCGCCCATCGACGGCCCGCGGACCGGTGGTCGGGGCTGGCCGCCATCGCGCGCGAACGCGCTTCGGAGAAGGCGGCCGAGGCCGCCCGGACGTCCGACACCGACGCTGCAGCGCCGCATCTGGAGCAGCGCGCATACCTCCTCAAACTGGCCGAAGTCTACGACCGGCGGGCGGTGGAAGACTGAGTGGAAGGCGCCGGAAGCTCCCGACGGCGAGGTGCCGCAGGTGCCGTCAGTCTTTCAACCGCGGGAGCATGAGCGACAGGGCGACGAGCACCAGGGCGCATCCTAGCAGGCCACCAACCTACAGCAGGGACGAAGCATCCAGGCCGGCCGTCATGTCACCGCCATCCGCTCCAGGGCCGTTCGGCCGGCAGCCCTCGCCAAAGCTATGCTCGAGAAGCCCGTATCGCTCCGGTCCAGGACCATCGCGCCGAAACGTCGGATCTCCCAGGCGAACGGGTCGGGAAAGGATGTGCGTCGCACGACGAAGATCTCCGGAGCGGCGATGTGCGTCCGATTGAGGGCGTTCGCGCGTCGGACCGCAGAAGCTGCCTCACGGGCAGCCTGCGTGAAGTAGCTCTTGGGACGTTTTAGCATCGTCACCTCCGTCTCTCGCCGAATCTTCTCGGGCGGCGTTCCTCGGAGGAGGCATCGTCGGACAGGCGACGTCGTCCTCCTCGATCAGGCTCCGGACCGCGGCGGCGAACCTCTCCATGCCCTCGCCCACGACGAGCATCCGCCGAACGAAGTGGGCGATCTCCGCCGCTCGCATTCTCGGCCGGAAGGCGACGCCATCCTGTTCCTGGATCCCGATCACGGCGGGCCGGCGAAGAGGCAGCATAGGGGTTCACCGCCAATCCGGCGTCTCGGGACGAGACGCTGAGAACGTAATTTGCAACGAGCGACTCCTGTTGTTCTCCAAATTTTGATAGGTTAGTGGAAAATTAACGATCGATCCGGAGCGATTTTCGGCCTCCGCGACTCGCGACACGACCGACTTTGCGGAGCGGGACATTTTCGACGCCGATCTTCGTCGGCGGCGCCCTATGTCCGATGTCGCAGGAGGGCAACCTTTCCCTCTCAAGGCGAAATTGACGACGTCGATGACGGATCTGCCGCATCCGTTTTCCATCAAATCTGAATGAGCCCGAATCTCCCCCATGCGAAGCGGAGAACATCCAGGCGAGGATGTCCGGCGCAGTGGTCGGAAACCTCCTCGGGCGCCGACCGCAATCACGAAGGCGAGAGCATGCCGCGTTACTTCTTCGACGTGAAAGACGCTGACACGTATAGGCGGGACGAGGTCGGGCTCGATCTGGCCGACGATGAGGCGGCCCGCAAGCACGTCGGCTCGCTGTTGCCGAGCGTGGTCCAGCACAGTCTGCCGGATGGGACGCCCCACGCCTTCGAGTGCAGCGCCAGGAATGGTGCGGGGATGGTCGTCTACAGGGGCGAGCTGCTTTTTCGAGGTGTGCGGCCGTAGACGCACGGAGCTTGGGCACGGGCGTCGACGCGATTGGACCGAAGCGTGGTGGACCAGGATCATCCAAGGTGGGCCTGCGAACATCGTCGAAGCCGGACGGCGGAGGAAGTACAGGCGCACGTGGAGAACCACGGGAGCCCTTCGACGACCTCCCTGATCGCGGCCATGTGGCGCGGCTCGAGCCGATGCTCGACTCTGGAAGGGTCCTCGTGATCGCAGGCCGTGCGTCAGTCCATCGTTCTGATGCAGTGACGGCCGTTCGCGATCGCCTCGGCGGCGCCGCGCGCCCGCACGCGAGCCTGCGCGACGCCCGGGCCCGTCACGCTCTCGGCATGGTGTTGCGGCGTCATGATCGGATCGGCCAACCAGCGGGCATCGGCGACTCGGTCGCTCGCGGAGTCTGCGTCGCGTTGCAGCCACCAGACATCGATCATGTCGTCAACCCTGATCTCAAGGGTCGCTTATGGAGGTCCGGTCTGGCCGACCCGCCGTGCGGCAACGCCACCCGTCTTGTGCTTCTCGTAGCGGCTCTGGCCCTTGGACATCGACGCCGTCACGATCCTGACGACGGGTCCGGACGAACAGGCTGTCGATCATCGCGACCGAGACCTGCGGAGCGCTGTTCATCCTTCGCGTACGTACCCGGGTCCACGCTCGCCCTTGAGCGTCAGCGTCGCCGCGTAGACGACGTTTCCCTGCTCGTCGCGCGCCGTGGCCGTGATGGTGCGGGTGTCGCCGTCCGGTATCTTGTCCCGCGCCATGTCGGGAAGGGCATCGAGGGCCGTCTTGCGGGCGGCCTCGGTGTCGGGCAGCACATGACCCGTGTGGTCCTGATGGAGTCGATCGCCATCGTCCGTGTCGATGAAATAGCGGGGCATGAGCGTCTCGCGACAGGGTGGGCGAGGAAGCGACTTCCCTCGATCACCGGCGCCCTGATGGCGGTCCGCTGACAGCATTCCCATACATGTTTCGGTTCGGCATCTCATTTGTTTTTTGATGGTTTTGCTGCCGTCGAGGTGAAGATAATTCGAATTGAATTCGCACATTTCATGTAAACGGTCGATATCGTGAATTTTTATCTTACTGCGCCTCACCGTGAGGAGACCCATCGCCTGCAGATTCTGGAGCGAACGGTTCATGTGGACGGCCGAAAGGCCCATGGTGTCGGAGAGTTCCCGCTGTGTGACGGGGAAATAGAATTCGCCTCCGTCGGCCAAGCCGATGGACTTGAGGCGCAGGTGGATCTCGCAGAACAGGTGGGCGATGCTGCTTTCGGCGTTGCGTCGGCCCATGTTGACCAGCCACTCCCTCAGGGTGGCCTCATCGACCAGCGTCGCCCACCAGAGCGCGCGCGCGATGGCGGGTCGCTCCAGCAACTCCAGGATCCGTTGCCGCGGGATGTCGACCATGGTGCAAGCCGACAGCGTCGCGATGCCGTGATCCATCGCCTTCAGGATGAAGATGTTCAGATCGCAAAAATCGCCTGGGATGAGATAGGCGAAGATCGATCGCCTGCCGTCGGGCAGGATCTTGTAGCGCATGGCAAAACCTTCGAGCACGAGGTGCACGTCCTCGGGCGCGTCGCCTTCACGGATGATGTCCTGGTGGTCTTCGACCGTTCGCGGACGCATGATCGTCTCATCGAGCAATCGTCGGTCGTCATCGGACAGGGGTCCGAATAATTCGAGCTTACGGGCAAGTGCGTTGACCACCGCAGTCTCCTGGTCACTGAATGCCTGTTCCCCGAACGACTGCCGCTCATTGATAACTTTTGGCAATCACGCACTCGTCCACTGTTGAAGCTTTAGAGATATGCTTACCATCGGCGGCTGTCGGCGTCGAGTTGGCCCTGAACCTTTCGAGCGAGGCCCAAAGCGCATCCTATCGCTGCGAGCGGCGGCTCTGCGCCTGTGTGCGATCTCCTGGACGTGAGCATGTCGACCGGGGTCGCACGTCGGGTTATCCCGCGCTTCCCGTGCTGTCGAATGGGCGCGGCGGCGCAGGGAGGAGACGAACAGGCCGGCGATGGACCGGACCGCTGGCAGGACGGGGCGGAGGTCCCGCCGGCTCGTCGCATGGCGTGGATGTTCGAGAAACACGCCGGAATGGCGTTCACCGGCCGTCATGATGCGCCGCTTATCGCAACCTTCCTCAAGACATGGGCGTGCGCGTCTCATGCGATCAGGCGCGCCTCGATCAGGTCGATCTCTCGGACGAGCCTGCGAAGAACGACGTCGTCGATGGCGCCTTCACGGCGGAGGCGGTACAGCGCACCTCGCTCTGCAGCGATGCCAGCGATCCGCAGGCGCCCCTCCATGGTCGTGATCTGACTCGCTCGCGTCGTCGCGGTCCGGTCTTCGCTGAGGTCGGCTTTCAGGCTCTCGTAGCGATCCATCGCCCGTGCGCCGGCTTCAACGGCGATCGAGGCATCGTCCTGCTCCTCGGCCAAGCGGTGCTGGAGAACCTCGATGGCCTTGACGGCGTCGTCACGAGCCACGACCCGGGCGAGGTCCTCTTCCGCATCGTGGCTCGGTCCGGGAGGCAATCGCAAGCCCCGGAGGATCGGCGGAAGGATCATGCTCGCGACGAGGAGAGAGGTGAGAATGACCCCCATCGCCAGGGAGATGACGAGGTTGCGTGCGGGAAACGGGCTTCCATCCGCCATGGTGGCGGGAAGGGTCATGATGCCGGCGAGGGTGATGGCTCCCTTGACGCCAGCGAGCGTCGTGGCGGTCACGAGGCGCCATGCCGGGATCGTGCGCTTCTCACCGCGGCGATGCGCGCGAAGGATGGCGATGTGGAGCGAGACCCACACCCACGCGAACCGAACCAGCATGAGCCCGGCGGTGATCGTCAGTATCCAGACGACGATCCAGCCGACGCTTCGAACGGAAACCTCATCCAGGGCATGGTCGAGCACGCTCGGCAACTGCTCGCCGAGGAGAACGAAGATCGCTCCGTTCGCCGCGAGTGCGACGCTGTTCCAGACCGGTCTTATGTAGCTGCCTCACCTGACAGCTAGAACAAAGGGTTAGCCAAGGCGTGCCCCAGCCGTCATAGCGCAAGCGAAGGCCAATGGACGCATCGCCGTTTCATAAAGCCTGAGATGCGCGTCGGCATCGGCGATCATGCGCCGACTCTGTTCAATGATGGCAGTGGCGTTTTCGATGCGCTCGCGGTCTTCTCGGAGCGCGACATCGGTATGCCGGATTGAGCGTTCGATGAGTTCGACGTACGTCATAGTCGCACGGTATCAGACAGGGATGAACGGCGCACTCACACAGGTGTAGCGCGCCGATCCATTGACCGCCATCGCCGGGCCGGGCGGTATGTCGTAACGACCCGGTCGCCGTCGCAGAGGTCGAAGGCTACGCTCATCCCTAAGGCAGACTTCGCCTGTTCGAGCGCGTCCAGGATGTTGGATGCCGAGATCGGCACCTCCGCCTTGGCCGATCCGAGGCCGCCCAGCGGCACGGCTCTGTAGGTGGTCGGCATGCGTTCATCCCTGGATGACTTGACAGTTCCTGTAAATCGGCCTGTTACGGCGTCACCACCTCGCCCTGGTAGGTAATCCGGCCTCTTTAGATGACGCGACCTGCCTCGTCCCGCACATCGCACGAGATGGTGTGCAAATCTCCGTCCGGAAGTTCTTCACGCGCGATGTCGGGAAGAAAGCCCTGACACTCTTGGCGTGCTTCTTCGAAACCAGCGAGTTCGTGTCCGAACTCGTCTTTGTGAAAACCCTTGCTGTCTGTGACATCGAAATAGTACCGGGGCATGAAGTCCTCGCCTTTGCGGCAAGGGTGCACGGCTCCCCCAAGCGCCGCATGCCGAGATCGAAACGACGACGGAACACGCGTAGGCACGACTGGCCGGGATTACACTCACCTTTGATGGCTTGCGTACAGGAAACGTGACCGGACGTTCAACGAGGCGCCCCTCCCCGCTGCTGAACCCGCTCGGGGTGCGAAACGCCGTGAGACGGCATGATGCCGTATGAGACGCGGTCGGGAGTGCCTGTCGGTCCAATTCCAACACGGCCTTGTGTAGCGATTTGCGCTGCACGGCGTCGGTAGAGATACCGCACGCGCAAATTCTGCAAATTTTGACGCGCCGGGTTGCGAATCCGGCTTGCGGGCTCGCGGCGGTCGCGAAATAAAAGAGCCACCAGAGCCGCCGTAATCGGCCTTGGTGGCTGTTCCTTGACACCAGCGGAGAAGTCGAGGGGTTTGCGAAGAGGATGACGGTCAAATCCTAGGAGGGGGCTTTCGCCCCTGATGTCCTTCGGTCCTCAGCACGCCACGTCGCAGGCCTCGCACCTGCGGCGTGGCACTGTCGTATCACCTTCCTTTGGAGGCGGCAATGTCTTTGTCTTGCGACCCCTATGAGGTCGTGCTCGCGGATCTGCGCGCTAGAGCTGTTGCCGCTCAGGTTGGGTCATAGGCATCGTAGCCTGCTGCAGCGAGGTAGTTTCGGCACTCATCGGGTCTGAAGCGCGTGAAGGCGTCGCGGATGGCAGCCCACAGGTCGGGGACAGTGCGGGCCGCCGCGGTGCGCAGCAGGGCCTTCAGCTTTGCGAAGGCTTGCTCGATCGGGTTGAAGTCCGGGCTGTAGGCCGGAAGGTAGAGCAGCTTCGCCCCCGCCGCTTTGATGGCCTGCCGGACGCCGGTCACCTTGTGGGCCGCGAGGTTGTCCATGACGACCGTGTCACCTGGTTTGAGCGCGGGCACGAGCGTGCCGGTGACGTAGCATAGGAACCGCGTCCCGTTTGTGGCCCCGTCCATGAGGTCGATCGCGAAGGGACCGCTCGCCCGCAGGGCGGCCGTGACGGTGGTGGTCTTGTAGTGGCCGTGGGGCACCGCGATGCGGCAGCGCTCGCCCCGCGGAGCCCGCCCGTAACGCCGCTCCATGTTGGTGGCGGTGGCGGTCTCGTCCAGGAACACGACGCGATCAGGGTCGATGTCGAGTTGCCCTCGAACCGGCCTCGCGTGCCTCCATCACGTCGGGCCTGTCCTGTTCGGCGGCGTGCAGATCCCCTTTTTACGGGTGATGCCGTGACGCCGGAAGAAGCGGGACAGCCCGCTCAGGCTTGCCGTCGCGCCGCTTTCCCCCAGCACGTCCCTCACCTCGCGCAGATAGATCTGCGGGCGCGCCTCGTAGGCCTTCAGGATGGCGGCCGAATGGGCCTCAGTTCGGTGGGAGTGCCGGTCCCCACCCATCGGCTTGGCCGCGATCTCGCCCTCGGCCCGGAAGCGTGCGCGCCACCGGATGGCCGTCGCCACCCCGACGCTGAAGCGCTCCGCCGCCTCGCGGCAGGACGCGCCCTCCTCGATGGCGGCAATCACCCGCTCGCGCAGGTCCAGCGACAAAGCTCGGGGCATCGGTCTTCTCCGTGATCCGGCCACCACCGAATCACAGCACCGCCCCCTGCGCTACCTCGCCCGAGCCAACCTGAGCGGCAGCAGCTCTAATATAATTCAGTGAGTGGAGCTCTAATACAGCTAAATACTGCCTATATTGTTACTGATTTCGAATCACAAATGGGATTCTTGTCGATCGCATGATATGAAAATTCCATAACGACGCTCACAGGCACGTTGCATCCATACCAGCCCCGCATCCTTTTGCACGACTCCACAGCTCTTGCCCACGCGCCAGGAATGCGGCCACACGCTCGCCTTCTGCCGCTCCCCGACTCACGCCCGTCATTCAGCCCTCGACGCCTCGCCTCGCCGGGGAGCGCAGCCATCACGGTCTGAGCAGGCGATAGGACTCCGCCAGCCTGCGGCGGCTATCGGCGATGTTGGAATTCATAGATTGAAGCGAGCGCCCGGTTTCCGCCAGTTGGCGCCAAGCCGCCGCGATCAGGGCTTGGCTGTCTGAGACAGGCGACGACGGGGGCGTAACGGGAGAAGGCAGCATGACGCGCTCCACGGATCTGTGTCAGACGGTCGCATGCTGAACTTATGTTAAGCTGGCGTGGTGGTCCATGGCGCCGGGCGTCGGCCTTCTAAGCGCTGTAGAGAGCCTTGCGCCCCGGTGTCTTGCTCCCGCATCGTCCTTCCTGTCGTGGCGATCCTCGCCCGTCCCGCGGCCTCGGCGTTCGCCTTTGCGCCGGGGCTGCGGTCTTCGCCTCAGTGCAGATTGCCTCGCGGGCTGTCGCTGTCCCTCGCACCTCGCGAGACGTCGAAGTTGTAAACTACAGATCCAGCCTCATCCACGGACTGCACCATCAGCCCACCTTGCTCCGAATGCCGTCCAACGATGGTCGCGAGGATCTTGGTTGTGATCCTGAGGCCAGCGGGGATGAGATCGTTTTGGCTCGGCAGTTCGATGGAACCGACATGCTCCCGGCCGTTCGCGCTCACGAGATAAAAGTGGAACTTGGGCACGCCTGATTTCCCACCGCTCGGAGATATGCGCGCTCCCCTCGGCCGACGACTCCCGAGCCGCAGTCGTCCCTACAATAGATAATGCGATTGGAGCAGACTGCGCCATAGCGGTCTTGGGGGGGAATCGGCGGAGCGTGACGTCCCGACGCACCTCGAACTTGCCACCACAAAATGTGTTTCAGCCCTCGTATCGGGAGGGACACATTGGAAGCGGTTGCGATTGTCGGGTTCGTGCTCGTGGCGGCTGTCCTGATGACCTTGCTCATGTGGGAGTGAGGGCAGAGACTACGCCAGCCGCCACATCGCCCCCGAACCCTTTCCATCCTTGAGCACCCGCCCGCCTTCACCGAATTTGCGCCGCACCATTGATTGTGGCATCGCAGCATGGTCCTGTGGCGATGGCACTCACCTGTAGGACGGCGGAGCGCTACACGGCCCCGCTCGATCCCGTGCCCACGGTGGGCGGGGCCGTGGTCCTATCGCCTTCGCAGCCTCACCCCTGGCCCGTTTCCATCATCGGCTAGGAAGCGCACGCCCTCCGTCTCGGCGGCGTCCTGCATCATGCCCACGGTATCGGCCGACACGGGTTGATCTCCCTCGCACTCAAACCGCTTTACCGTCGAGATCGACACCCCAGCAGCCTTGGCAAGGTCCAGCATGGACCAATTGAGCATGCCGCGAGCCGCGCGGATCTGAGCGGGCGTAGGCTTGGACACTGGGGCCCCCTGTCGTGATGTCGCGGGTGCAACCTCTCGCACATCAGTATTGTGTGCAACTCTACCCTATGGACAAATCCCGCTCAGAAAACCTGTTTTGGACACCTTGTCGCACCCTCCGCTAGGGCGTCCTGTCGGTTGAAAGGACAGGACCCGCCAACCCCTAGCCGCAGAGTGAGAACGTGCCCCGCTTCTACTTCGACCTGCATGACGGCCCAAACTGCTCAACCGATGAGTTTGGCGACGAATTCGATAGTTTCGAAGATGCTCGCCAACACGCGCAAGCCATCCTGGGCAATCTTCTTGAAGAGGAGCTGCCGGATGGCGAGGAGCGTAGCTTTATGTGCGAGCTGAGGGACGGCAATCGCGACGTGCTCTATCGCTGTCGGCTCAAGTTGCAAGGTGAGCGAGTGAAGAGGACAGAGCCGCTGACATAACGTAAGCGTCGCCCCGGCCCCACCTTCTGGAGCCTGACCGGGTGATCGATGATCGAGGCCGCAGGAGGCTTCGATCCATGTCTATACCTGAGCACATGCACGTGTCGGAGGGGCCGCAGCGCTTCGACGTGTTCACCGGCGGAGGGCGCCGACGCCGTTTCACCGCGGCCGAGAAAGCTGCGATCGTCGACGAAAGCTACGCGGACGGGACCTCGGTCTGCGGGGTCGCGCGCCGTCACGGCCTGACGTCCCAGCAGCTGTTCGGCTGGCGCCGACTGGCTCGCCTCGGGCCATCTTCGTCTCTGCCCGCCGAGCGACCGCTGTTCGTGCCCGTCATCGTGGCCTCCGAGCCCGAGGCGCCGCCCCGTGATGAGGCGCCCACTGGCCCGAAGCCGCGCAGGCGCCGGATGCGGACCGAGGAGGCGAGCATCGAGGTGGAGATCGACGGCGTCGTGGTGCGGGTGGGCCGGGACGCCGACGCCGGCGTGATCGCGGCGGTGATCGGCGCGCTCAAGGCCGGCTCTTGATCGGCCCCTCGGGCGCAGTGCGCGTCATGCTAGCCACGCGGCCGGTGGACTTCCGCAAGGGCATGGATGGCCTCGCCATGGTGGTGCGCGAACAGCTGGGCGCCGACCCGTTCTGCGGTACGGTGTTCGCCTTCCGCTCGAAACGGGCGGACCGGCTCAAGCTCCTGTTCTTCGACGGCACTGGCGTGGTGCTGGTGGCGAAAAGGCTGGAGGCGGGCGCGTTCCGCTGGCCGAAGCCGGGCGATGGTGCCGTCCGGTTGACCGCCGCCGAGATGGCGGCGCTCGTCGACGGGCTCGACTGGCGGCGCGTGCACGTGTCGCGTGAGGTGGCCGTGCCGCGGCTGGCCGGTTAGGCGAGAACAGGCGAAGGCGTCGCGCGCGGGGCTCGGGTGTGATCTGATCCCTCTGTGATCCCGAGCGAGCCCGCCCCCTCCGACGACCCCGCTGCCCTACAGGCCATGCTGGCGGCCGAGCGGGCCGAGAACGAGCGGCTGCGCAAGATCATCCGCGAACTCCAGCGCCACCGCTTCGGCCGCCGGGCGGAAAGCCTGCCTCTCGATCAGCTCCAGCTCGGGCTGGAGGAAGCCGAGCAGGCCGAGGCGGCCGACGAGGCCATCGCCGAGGCGGCGGCTCCGACCGTGCGCGCCGCCCGCGTCGCCAAGCGCCGGGCCAACCGGGGCTCTCTGCCGGCCCACCTGCAGCGGATCGACACCGTGGTGGACATCGCCGACGACAGCTGCCCGTGCTGCTCGGCCCCGCTGCATCGCATCGGCGAGGACGTGTCCGAGCGGCTCGACGTGGTGCCGGCGCAGTTCCGGGTGCTGGTGGTGCGCCGGCCGAAATACGCCTGCCGGGCCTGCACGGACGGCGTGGTCCAGGCGCCCGCACCGGCGCGGCTGATCGAGGGCGGGCTGCCCACCGACGCCACCGTGGCGCAGGTGCTCGTGTCGAAATACGCGGACCACCTGCCGCTGTACCGGCAGGCGCAGATCTTCACCCGGCAGGGTGTCCTCCTGGACCGCTCCACCTTGGCCGACTGGGTGGGGCGCGCGGCGCTGCTGCTCGAACCCGTGCACGGGCGGCTGCTCGACCACCTGAAGGCGTCGACGAAGCTGTTCGCCGACGAGACGACCGCGCCGGTGCTCGACCCCGGCCGTGGGCGCACGAAGACCGGGCAGCTGTGGGCCTATGCGCGCGACGATCGCCCCTGGGGCGGCGCCGATCCGCCGGCGGTGGCCTACGTCTACGCCCCCGACCGCAAGGCCGAGCGGCCCATGGCATATCTCGCCGGCTTCACGGGCGTGCTGCAGGTGGACGGCTATGAGGGCTACCGCGCCCTGACGAAGGGCGACCGGGTGAAGCTCGCCTTCTGTTGGGCCCATGTGCGGCGAGGGTTCATCGACCTCGCCGCCAAGGGCGCGTCGCCGATCGCCGCCGAGGTGCTCGAGCGCATCGCGGCGCTGTATCGGATCGAAGGCGAGATCGCCAGGCTCCCGGCCGAGGCCCGCCGCCAGGCGCGGCAGGAGCGCAGCCGGCCGCTGTTGGTGAAGCTCGACCTCTTCCTGCGCGACAAGCTGGCCCTTCTCAGCCAGAAGAGCACGCTCGCCGTGGCGATCCGCTACGCGACCTCGCGCTGGGACGGGCTGACGCTCTACGTGGACGACGGCCGGGTGGAGATGGACTCCAACACAGTGGAGCGCTCGATCAGGCCCCTCGCCCTCACCCGCAAGAACGCCCTCTTCGCCGGTTCGGATCGGGGCGGCCAAACCTGGGCGACGATCGCGTCGCTCGTGGAAACCTGCAAGCTGAACGGCGTGGACCCGCAGGCCTACCTCTGCGACGTGATCACCCGCATCGTGGGCGGCCATCCCCAGAGCAGGCTCGACGAGCTCCTGCCCTGGGCCTACCCGACCATCCCGGGGCTCAAGGCGGCCGCCTGAGCCGTCCGGCGCCCTGCCTCACCAGGCAGCCCCACGCAACGTGGGCTCGGCAACCCGCTTACGACATAACTACGCCAGTCGCCACACGCTCGCCTTCTGCCGCTCGCCCACCTTCCGCACGGCCCCGCGCAGCGACATGCGCTTCATCGTGGCGCCGACCTTGTGCGAGACCGTGAGGCGGAGGCGGGTGTCGTCCTGATCCCAGCCCTCGGCCGTGATGACGTGCCGAGCGAGCTGGCGGGTGCACAGGGGCTCGGGAGAGGCTTCCAGGGCCGCTTTGCACAGCGCGAACACGTCCGACCGACGCATGGCCTTCGCGGCGCCGTGGTAGACCGTAGCGGGCCTGTCTATGGCCGTGGGATCGAACAGGCGGACCGTCGCGGCGATGTGGAGGAGATCGGCCCGAGCCTGGCCGAGGCGGTCCTCAAGGCTCTTGATCTGGGCTTCGATCTCCGCTCGCTTGAGGAGGAGTTGGGTGACGATGAGAGGCTGGGACATGGCTCGGCATCATCGCCGATCCGTTCCGGCCGGGGCAGATGGGTTTAGGTGAGCTTGCTACCTAAGACCGCTGACCCCAGCACTCCGACACGGTGAGCTTGCGCGGGGGCTGACCCTACCGCGGCCAGAGCACTCCGAGCGTCGGGCCGATCAGGAGCGCAACGCTGGCCAGCGCCATGAGGGTCTGAACCCATGTCGGCGCCGCGAACGGCGTATGGTCGGCTTCGACCCGGGCCTGCGCTCTACTGTTCATCTGAACCTCGCTCCTGCCGCTCCGACCAGCGTCCTCCCGATTCGTTAATAAACGGGCAGGCTCTGAACCCGTGGCGCCGATCCAGCGCGACTGGCACCATCGCGGTGCGAGGTGGAGCGGGTCGGGGCGGCGCTGGGGCGGCTGGCGGAGCTGGTCTGAACCCGCTCCCGTCTCCGCTCATTGCCGGAGGTCAGGTCGTCCAAAAACCCGCGGAGAGCGTGATGCAGATGCTGTCAGCCGAAACCCAGAAGTGCGTCGAGACCTGCCTCAAGTGCTACAGCACCTGTCTCGGTATGGCCTCGAACCACTGCCTCAAAGTCGGCGGCCCGCATGTCGAGCACGACCACTTCCGGCTCATGCTGGCCTGCGCCGAGGTGTGCCGCACCCACGCTCACCTGATGATCCTGGGCTCGCCCCACGCCAAGCACCTCGCACCGGAGTGCGCCGAGATCGCCACCAAATGCGCCGAGAGCTGCGAAAAGGTCGGCGACATGGACGAGTGCGTGAAGGCCTGCCGCGCTTGCGCGTCCTCCTGCACCGCGATGAGCTGAACCCCTTACCACCCGGCTCCATATCCTTCGGGGTGAGTTCCATCCGAAAGCCGGCAGCTCACCATGAGGCTGAGCGGCCCGACCTTCTCTTGGAACGTGGCCGGAAGCCAGGAACGAGCGAAGACGGCTGAAGGTCCGAACCTAGTGATCGGCAGGCGGGTTGAAGGCCTTCGCAGGCCATCAGGAGGCATCGTGCATTTTCTCGGAATCGACTGGGTCGGGGTCAACGCCGAGAACGGGCGCAAGCTCGTGCTTTCGATTGTCTTCATCGTCGTAGTGGTGGGCGTCCGCATCGGTCTGCGGGCGCTAGTGGGTCGCTTCGCCGGCCGGAGCCGCGATGCCACTGCGCAGCTCCGCTTCTGGTCGCGTCAGGGCATCAGCCTTCTCGCCGCCGTGGTGCTGGTGCTGGGTCTCCTGTCGATCTGGTTCAACGATCCCACGCGCCTCGCCACAGCGTTCGGGCTGGTGTCGGCCGGCGTCGCCTTCGCGCTCCAGCAGGTCATAACCTCGCTGGCCGGCTATCTCGTGATCCTGCGCGGCAACACCTTCACGGTCGGCGACCGCATATCGATGGGCGGCGTGCGCGGGGACGTCATGCGGCTCGGGTTCATTCAGACCACCATCATGGAGATGGGCCAGCCACCCTCCGTGCAGGGCGCCGATCCCGCCATGTGGGTGCGCAGCCGGCAGTTCACCGGCCGCATCGTGACGGTGTCGAACAGTCAAATCTTCTCCGAACCGGTCTACAACTACAGCCGTGACTTCCCCTTCATCTGGGAAGAGATGATGATCCCCATCACGTATCAGGCGGACCGCGGTTTCGTGGAGCGCACCCTGATCGAGGCAGCGCGCTGCCACGCCGCCGACCCCGACACGATGGCGGCCAGCGCCAAGGAGCACCTCCAACGCAGCTTCGGGGTGGAGCCGATCGAGCTGGAGCCGCGCGTCTTCTGGCGCATCACCGATAATTGGATGGAGCTGACCGTGCGCTTCATCGTCGGCACGCACGAGATCCGCGGAGCCAAGGACGCCATGACGCGCCACATCATAGGCGAGCTGGACCGTGCCGGCATCGGCATCGCGTCCGCAACCTACGACATCGTCGGCCTGCCCCCGCTGCACTTGCAACGAGGTCGCCGCGCCGGGCCTGCGCAGGAGCGTGACGCCGGCGACACCGCAGGCCGAATGTCGTGATGGAGGGCATGCAGGGGTGGTTAGCCGGGCTCGGCGGCGCACGCCTCCGGGCCCGGATCGAGGACCTCGGCGATCAGTTCTGGCTGCGGCCCGCGCTGGTGGTGGCGTCCTGCATCGGCCTCGGCGTTCTGGCCACGTGGTACGATGAGCTTACAGACGATACCTGGAAGGTCCTGTCGACGGGCTGGTTCTATTCCGGAAGCGGCGAAGGGGCGCGCAGCCTGCTGTCCGCGGTGGCGTCGTCCACCATCGGCGTCGCCGGCACGATCTTCTCCATCACCATCGCGGCCCTGTCGCTCGCATCTGGCCAGATGGGGCCGCGGCTGATCCGCAACTTCGTGCGCGACCCGCGCAACCAGATCGCGCTCGGCATCTTCCTCGGCACCTTCGCCTACGCTCTGACGGTGCTGCGGACGGTACGGACCGGTGACGAGGGAGCGTTCGTTCCGGACCTCGGCGTCACGGGCGCGATGGCACTAGCGCTGGTCTGCGTCGGCACGCTGGTGTGGTTCGTCCACCATGTGGCCACTTCGATCAACGTTGAGACCGTCGTGGGCGCCGTGCACGACGATCTCGTCGCGGCGATCGGCAGTGACGCTCTCGGCGAGCCGCCGCTGCTATCCCCCTCCGAGGTGGTGCGGGGCGAGGCCGTGGCCGCGTCGGGCAGCGGCTTCCTCCAGGCCGTCGATGCCGATGCCTTGGCCGACTGGGCGGCCGAGCGGGGGATCGAGGTGGCGCTACGGGTGCGGCCGGGGGCCTTCGTTCCCCACGGCGCGCCGGTCGCGATCATCTCCGCTTCGACGGAAGACGCGCGGGAGGCCGTCGACCGCGCGCTGACCTTCGGGCCGCGGCAGGCCGCTTTGCAGGATCTCGAATACCCCGTGCGCCAGCTCAACGAGATCGCGGTGCGGGCGCTCTCGCCCGGCATCAACGACCCTTTCACGGCGGGCAGCGTGCTCGACCGCTTCGGCGACGCCCTGTGCCGTCTTGCGAAGCGGCACCTGCCGCGCGGCGCCGTGGCCCGCGACGGGCGGATCGTGCTGCGGCTCGACGTGGTCGACTACGATGGGCTGTGTGACGCCATGTTCCACACGGTGCGCCAGAACGGGTCGGGCTCGGCCTACGTGCTGATCCGGCTCCTCGAAGTGCTGGCCCATGCGGCTGAGGTCGAGCGCTCGCCGGAACGCCTCGCTGCGCTGCGCCGCCACGCCGACCTCGCGATCGGGGTGGCGCGGGACGGCGTGTCGGATCCAGCAGGCCTCGAAGACTGCGAGAGGCGGCACCGCGCTTTCGCGGCCTCGGTCGACATGGCCGACGCGCCCGCTGCCGCGGCGACATACGGCCCTCGGCGCGGGTGAGAGGCTGCAACCCGATGTCCGTCCTCGATCTCCTCGCCATCCTACTCACCCTGTCGGCCCTGTTCGGCTGGGTGAACCGCAAGCTGGCGCTGCTGCCGCATACGATCGGCCTGCTCGTCATGGGCGTTGCGGCATCGCTGGTGCTGCTCAGTGTCGACGCCGTCGTGCCGGGCCATCGCGCCTCCTCGCTGATCCATGACGTGCTGGGCCGCATCGACTTCAGCGCTGTGGTGATGGACGGCATGCTCGCCTTCCTGATCTTCGCGGGTGCGCTCAGCGTCGACGTGCCGGAGTTGCGCAGGCGCGCGTGGCCCGTGTTGGCCCTGGCCATCGTCGGTACAGGCCTGTCGACCGTGATCGTCGGGGCGGGCCTGTACGGGCTGTCGCTCGCGCTCGGCCACCCTCTGCCATTCCTGTGGGCCCTGGTGTTCGGCGCCCTGATCAGCCCGACCGACCCCGTCGCCGTGATGAGCACGCTGAAGAGCGTCGACCTGCCCGAGAGCCTGAAGGTGCAGATCGAGGGCGAGGCGCTGTTCAACGACGGCATCGGCATCGTGCTGTTCACCGTGCTGCTGCGCTTCGCGTCCGGCGCCTCGGCAGCCGAAACCTCGCCACAAGCGATCACGGTCCTCCTCCTGCAGGAGGCCGCCGGCGGCCTCGCGCTGGGCGCCGTCACGGGTTACGTCGCGTACAGGGCCATGCGGGCGATCGACGACTATCCCGTCGAGGTCCTGGTGACGCTGGCGCTGGTGACGGCCACTTACGCGCTGGCCGAGAGGCTCGACACGAGCGGACCGCTGGCGATCGTGGCCGCCGGGCTCATCATCGGCGACCGTGGCCCCCGCTACGCCATGAGCGAGACGACGCGGAAGTACGTCTTCGCGTTGTGGTCGCTGATCGATGAAGTGCTGAACTCGGTGCTGTTCCTGCTGATCGGCCTCGAGGTGACGCAGCTCGCCTTCGCGGGCTCGAACCTCCTCCTCGCGTTGGCCGCCATCCCGCTCGTTCTCGTGGCCCGCGCGGTCGCGGTGGCGATCTGGCCGGCGCTGTTCCCCGGCTGGCGCGCGCACCTGCCGCCGTCGAGCGTGCCGCTGCTGGTGTGGGCGGGCGTGCGCGGCGGCATCTCGATCGCGCTGTCGCTGTCGCTGCCCGACAACCCGGCCAAGCCGGCCATCCTGACCTGCACCTACGCGGTCGTGCTGTTCTCGATCGCAGTGCAGGGCGCGAGCCTCGGCCTGATAGCGCGTCGGACCGTGAAGGCGTGAGCTTCGCCACTTTGCTTCTTCTCAGCCTCTATGCCTTCGCTCCCGTGGTCGGATGGCTGACGAGAGGTCGCTCCTCGCAGTTCTTGGGCCAGGTCTCCTATCTCCTCTTCGTGGCACTGATCACGCTGATATCGCAACTCACTGTCGCGACGGCGGATGCAAATGGTGAGATCTCGACACTGGCAGCACTCGCAATCGGCATCCTGTCCGCCGTGGTCACCATGCCCGTCTTGCTCAACTCGCCATCTCAGGATCCTTCGCCGGCCGGAGGTAGCCCATGCCGGTCAGCCACCTCAATCTGCAGAGCTTGAGACGTTCTCCCATCGGTGGCATGCCGCCATCGCCACGCGAGAGGCCGCATGTCCGACACAGCACCCGCTGCCCTCGTCGAGATCACGTCCGAGGTCGTCTCCGCTTACCTGGCGCGGAACCACGTCCCTCCGGCCGAGATCCCCGCCCTCATCGCATCGGTCCGTACGCCTACGGCGAGGGCCGTGGAAACGGTGCTTGCGGGTTTCGTTGCGGCGTGATCGCGGGTCGATAAGGCCCGGGGCTGAGCGTCCGGGTCAGGCTGCGGCGTCGAGGCTCGGCGAGGCGGCCGAGGTCGGCTTCCAGTTCCACGGCAGCAGCTCGCCCAGGCGCTGGGCCGGGTGGGCCGCGATGCGGCTGAGCACGTCGGCCGGCCAAGCCTGCGGGTCGACGTCGTTCAGCTTCGGACAGCAGCGCCGGAAGCGGTGACGCCTGTACCGTTCAAGCCGACGGCGGCTCATGTGAGCCTACATTTCATGGTGGTGCATCGAAGATCGAAGCAACTTTCACGGATAGCAATCTGTCCTCTATGCGGACCATAGAGGAACACGCTCATGCACATTCTCCGCATCACCGCCGCCGCCCTCCTGATTGCCTCGCCGCTTGCCGTCACAGCGGGCTCAGCCAACGCCGCCACGGCTCACAACTCGCAGGCTGGCGGCTTCGGAGCGTCGTCCAACGCCGGGGACTCCACGGTCAGCTCGCGGCACGTGAAGCACTCGGCCAAGCACATGCGTAAAACCATGTGAGATCATCTGCCGGATGGAAGAGCAGATCGGACATCGCCCCGCACAGCGGTCGACCCTTCACCGGGCCGAAACCATCCCGCCCCATGGTGACCCGGTCGGCCGCGCGATCCGCCGCGGCTGTCGGGTCGGGGGAGGTCGCGTCCGTACTGCCCTTCCACACGGCTGCCGACAGCTCGGCAAGCCGCTCCCGTGGCGTGCCCGGCAGGGCCCGCCTGATGTCGTCCGCAAACATGAACCCTGCCCCAAGCTGGGGCCGTCCTCAGGCGCGTGCGTCCTCGATCACGGAAACGGCAATTTCCGCGTTGACTCCCTCAGGGGAGCTATGGGACTGTCGCGATTGCAGCGGGCGACAGCCCAAATCGATTCCAAGAGCCCTGGACCCGGCAAGGTCTGGGGCTCTTCTCGTTTCAGCGTCCTATCCGGCCATCCCGTCTCCATCTGCCGGCCGCGACTCGCGCCACGCCCGATAGGGCATCACGCCCGGATGGGGGTGCCGTGTCAAACCGGCACGGGTCAGGTTACGGCTTGCGGGCGTGCTTCGGCGCGGTCCAAAGGCAAACCGCCTTGCGGACCTGCAACACGATCCGGGAGGGATCCACGCGGGCCTCGTCGACCCATCGGAGGGCAGCGTCCCACGTTTCAAGGTGCAGTCGCGGCGGTCCGGGCAACAGATCGGCCAAGTCGCGGTATTCGAGGTCGCTGGTGCGGCCCCACCACGAGGTGCAAGCGTCAGAGCCGTCCCATTCGGCCTGGAACAGGCATAGGTCGACGTCGCTGTCCGGCCGATGATCACCCCTCACGCGGCTTCCGAACAGGTAGATGGCCGGCACCCCTGACACGTCGTCAACCCATCGCGAGACGGCATCGGCGAGGGTAGGAAGATCGGATGGGAGGTGCGCTGGCTGATGCAGCAGGCTCACGGCTCACCTGCACGCGTGAAGTGATCACCCTCGTCGAGATCCGCCGGCCCGCCATCCACGATGCGCTTGAGCATCCGGTAGCTGTCCGCCACCAGTGTGCTGGCCCGGACGTACCCCGGCCCGTCGTCGAGCTCGACCACCAGCACCTCGCCGCCGATGCTGTCGCCGCATTGAAACAGCCCTAGGCCATTGGCGACGGACTGTACCGCTCCCCCGTTGCGAACGAGCCGCGCCTTGGCCCGCTTCGGATCCAGCGCGCCGTGCTTGAGCGAGGCAGCGAGATCGCGGAGCACCCGATAGCTTCGAGACACTGCGGCGAGGTCATCGCGGTACCGGTCGTCGGCTTCGTGCTTCGCCATGGCCGGCACGCCAGCGGCGCGACCGTGCGCATGGATGAGGCCGGCCAATGCGTCGAGCGTCAGCACAGCATTGACCAGGGCCCGCACGTCGTCAGGATGGTGCAGTGAGTGTTCCATGTTCGGCTGCGCGACCTCCTCGTGGAATTCTGTCGGGGTCATCGATTCACCTTGACGTAGGACGTGCACCGGAACTCGCCGCCGGGCTTGTAGGGGTCAAGCACGCGCTTCCTCTTGGCTTCCCACACGACCCAATGGTCGTCATCGTCCAGCTTGCCACGCAGCACGGCGTCGAAGGCGAAGGACGTGTAATCGGCGCTTCCGATCCGCTTAAGCTCATCGGTGTCGACGCCGAACGTCAGCAGCGCGGTGCGCAACTCCTGACTGCTGGTGCCGCGGATCTCGCAATGTGCCGGCAGCCTTCCCTTCGCTTCGTTGAGGCTCACGCCCGCGATGATCGCGACGCAGGCCGCACCGCAATCGTTCTCGTGTTTCTGGGTCACCAGCCGCATACTCCCTCCCTGATTTACGACTCAGGATCGTAGTCATATGCGGCTGACTTGCGCATCCCCGCTGTGTCGATCGGAGGACGTGATTCTGTGAAGCTCGCCACCGTCTGCGCTCTGAGTGTGATCCTGTCGGCTGCGTCCGCTCATGCGGCGGCGAAGCCCCTTCCGAAGAATTGCTCGCGAGCGTTCGCGAAGGCCTGGAGCAACCGCGGAGCCGCGGCGACTTTGCCGAAGCCGAAGGAGCGCTGCCTCCTGCATGGGGAGACCGGCAGCTACATCTGCGATGGTGGTGGGTGCGCGCGACCGTGAGAGCTGTGGGGTTGCTGGGCTGATGCCGACCGACCGCTTCATCCGCGACAAGGCCGCGATCCGCGCCGAGCTGGAGCGGCGAGCGCGGGCGCGACAGGTCATCACGTACGGCGGGGCAGCGGCGCTCGTGGGTCGAGCGAAACAGGGGCTCGGCCCGCTCCTGACCGCGATCGGGACGGAGGAGAAGCAGCAGGACCGGCCCGACCTCGGAGTCCTGGTCGTGCGGATGAGGACGGGCCTGCCGAGCTACGTCGGCGCCGGGCAGGACGCGCAGGACAGGGCCATCGCGGTCCAGGAGGCCGTGTTCGCGGTGTGGGCCGGGCAGACGTGAGGGTGTAAGCCAGCGGCACAGCATCGGGGCGCTATGGCACCGCAGTGCTACAGCGCTGAAGCTTTACAGCGTCATGGCTCTTTCGTGCTGCGTGTCGCCCGCTCGGCGTGGCCGCGCTTTTCGATGACGAGGTCCAGGCCCTCCATGATGAGGTCGTGCATCTTCACGCGCTCGTGGAAGGCGATCTCCCGCAGGCGCTCGTGGGCCGGGCGCGGGATATAGACGCTGGTGTGCTGCACGTCGGGCTTGGGCTTGCGTGGCGCGGCAGGGGCGGCCTCTGGCGCGATCTCGGGCTGCGACTCGGGTGCCATCATGGCGTCGATCATGCTCGGGCGCTTGGGCTTGGCGGCCATCGTCACTTCGTCCCCTTGAGCTTGCGGTCGACCCATCGCCAGAGCTGCCGTGCTTCCTCGGCGGCCTTGCCCTGTGGGGCATATTCGGTGACGCCCTGCCCGGCTGCGACGGCGTCCTGATAATCGTTGCGTTGCGTGATGACCGGATCGGCGAGGTCGCCGAGCAGCGAGACGGCGCCGATCGCCTCGACCATGCGCGTGGTCTTCGCCGTGGCCGGCGCCTGGTTCAGGACGAAGGCGAACGGCCGGTCGATCTTCAACAGCGCCGCAATGGTGGCCTTGGTCGCTCGAAGGTCGATCATGGTCGGCCGGGCCGGCACGATGCAGAGGTCGGCGGCCGCGATGGCGGCGTTGACCTGGGTTCCCGCGAGGCCGGGGCAGTCGAGCAGCGCCAGTGTGAACCCTCCCTTGGCGAGGGCTTTCAGGACGTCGGGCAGGCGCGCGAGCTTGTCGCCGTCGATCCGGTCGACCGCCGGCGCCTCCGCCTCGCGATCGTCGCCCCAGGCCGACAGCGAGCCCTGGGGATCGAGGTCGAGCGCGATGACCTTCTCTCCGGCCTCGGTCGCGGCCACGGCCAGCGCTACGGCCAGCGTCGTCTTTCCGGCGCCGCCCTTCTGCGTCGTGAAGGCTATGGTTCGCATCGTGGCACCGTCGTGCTGTCGCGCTGCAGGGCTCTCGTGCCGTAGCGCCGTGATACCGTCGTGCCAAGGCTGGCTTGCGCGGACGTAGCCGGTCGTCGCACTGCCGTGTTTCGATGCCATAGTGCTACAGAGTTATCATGCTATCGCGCTGCAGGGTTGCCGTCACGCCGCGGTGAGGTGCGGACCGATGACCTTCGACAGCTCGAACATGGTGATCCGCTCGGCGCCGAAGATCGGCCGCAGCGTGGCGTCGGCGATGATCCCGCGCTTGTCGGCCGGATCCTGCAGGTCGTGCTCGCGGATGTAGTCCCACAGCTTCGACACCACGGCGGTGCGGGCCAGGGGTTCGGCGCCGACCACGGCGGCCAGCTCGGGCGAGGGCGTCAGCGGCTTCGTCAGCGCGCCGGCGGTGCGGGGCTTCTTCGGGGCAATGGTGCGGGACGTGGTCTATCTCTCGTGCTGCGGCGCTCTCGCTCTGTAGCACTATCATGCTTTAATACTGCAGTGTCACGCGCGGTCATTCGACCCGATGAACCCGGCGATGATCCACCCGACGGCGCGGGCGGCGGCGTAGAGGGCGAGCGCGAACACGGCGACGACGACGGGCACGAGGTAGTCCGATGGGTAGTAGGGCACGCCGTTCGGGCCCGGAGCGATGTGGCCAGACGGGTACACTGTTTCATGGATGCCCAGAGCTGCCGCCAAGATCAGAACGGGCACAGCCAAGACGACGCCGACGCGGTGGAAGCCGCGATGGATGCGGGCCGTCACGTGATGACCCCGAGGTGTGGCCGGATCAGCTCCTCCAGCGCGTACATCGTGATGACGTCGGTGCCGGCCACCGCGCGGAGCTTGTCGTCGGCGTAGATGATGCGCAGGTCACCCGGCCGCTGGAGGCCGTTCGCGTGGATGTGCTTCCAGATCGCCTCCAACGCCTTCGGCCGCGAGATGGGATCGGCGCCGACGATGGCGGCGAGCTGTTCGGACGGCCTGCGCAGCGTCCTGGCTCCCCAGCCGTTCGGGTTGGGTGGAGAGAGTGGCTTGCCCATGCGGCCTCGCCCATACGGGGCCTGCTTGTCCGGGAGGGCGGGGGCCGGCGGCGATTGCGGCTGCAAGAACCTCGGCTGCGGCGGCTCCCGCCGAAGATCCACCGGCGGCGCTGGCGGACGAAGGGGCGCTGGCGGGGCAGGAACGGCCCGCGGAACGGGCGGTGGTGGCTCTGGCAACGGTGTCGTCGAGGGCTCAGCCAACTGCCGGACCATGGGCAGGCCGTCGATGAACGCCGTCAGGTCATCGTGCCGGATGATCGTGGAACTGTCGAGCTTGCGGGCCGGGAGGCGCCCTTCATGGATCAGCCTCCAGACCGTGGACTTCGACACTCCGATAATCGCTGCAGCGTCGTCGATCCGGTAGGCGAGCGGCACGAACCGCTGGGCGGCCGGAGTGGCGGTGCGGGAAGTGCTCTGATCGGTCGGCAGCGTCCGTGTCCTGCCCATGAGTGCCTGCGTTCCCGCATCGAGAGCACGAGGACCGTGTAGCACGAGCAAGGCTGGAGCCGGTCACACTGTAGTCGACCTCGCGCCATTCACCCCGACCGCGCGCTGAGTCACCCTACCGATCCTGGATCATTACCGACCCGACCCGAACGTCGCGGAGCGCGGGATCGCAGGTCCAGATCCGCTCCGGGCACTCGGCCGTGAGCATGTCGAGGATCTCGCCGAGGGTCGGTCGAGCGGGCTCGACGGAGACGCTTCCACTGATTGCGGGTTCGGGACGCAGGATGACCTCACAGCCCCGCACACCGTTGAAGTCGACCATAGCCCCGTTCGCCTCACAATTGCGTCAGCCGCGGCTACCACGGCCGGGTCACCTGAGCCTGACACCGTCAGCGATGGCCCCCATATCCGTCCGCTATGACTGCTCGCGTCCGCTCCTCGCGTCGCTGATGCCAGCCCTCCTACGCCCTTCGCTCGTGATGACGTAGACGCGGCGGGGCGTCCTCTCGCCCGCGGCCTTGTCGCTGCGTCCGGCGATGAGGCGCTGGCTCTCCAGCATGACGAGGCGGCCTCGGACCTCGCCGGGGGACATCGCGCAGGAGGTGCCGATCTCCGTCGCGCTGGCGGTGGTACGGGCGGCGAGGTGGCGGAGGATGGCGAGCTCGGGGGAGAGGGGCATCATGTCGGCATCGGCAGCCAAGTCGGATTACGTCGGCGCACACGCTCGGGCATGTCGACGAGGCTCTTCAAACGCGGTGTGTCGGGAAACTCATAGATGTGGCCGCCACGTCCGGTCCGCGGCGCGCTCCGCTTGATAAGGCCTTCCGCCTCGAGGGCGACCATCACGCGGTTGACGTGGACGGGCGATAGGCCGAGCACGTCGGCGATCTGATGTTGCGTCAGCGGGATGTGGAGCTTGGCGTCGGAACCGTCCGAAGGTGGCCGACCGTCGAACAGCTGGAGGAGGAAAGCCGCGACGCTGTGCTTGGCGCCGAGCTGGCCACCGACTGCCAGTCGGTCCATGAGGGTCACACGCTCCTCCTGGCAGTTGAGGAACAGCACGGCAGCCAGACGAGGGTGTGCCGCGAACAACATGCCGAGCTTGTGAATGGGAAACGTGCTGACCTTGGCCGGCGTGAGCGCGACGAGGCTTGCCACCGCCGTCTCGAATGGTAGGCTCGGGCCGTTCATGATGTCCCCTGACCGGTGCACCTTGAGCACCTGCCGGCTGCCGTCGGAGTGGATGATGCTGCTGAGCACCCATCCTTCGTGCAGAAAGAACATGCCGCTCACCGCATCCCCTTCCCATTGGATGCGCTTACCGGCGTCAAAGGACGACCCGGGCCCGATCATGTCGTGCAGCGCTGTGCATTCCAGAGGCGTCAGGTCGACGAAGGCTGAGAAGCGGTAGAGCAGAGCATCCTCGGTCATGGCATCGGCCTATGGATGGCAAAGAGCGTCAGCGTGGCCGATAGCGCCTCCGGCCTCCTGCTCGACGTCGCGCCGGGGCCGAGGCGCCGAGCGCTCGAAGACGTGGGGGCGGCGCATCGTCAGGGCGCCCCGTCGCCGGTGAGGGCAGATTGCCCGTTCTCTTCCTCGGCAAGCGCGTCGGCGAGCGCGAGCAGGCGCCTGACGACGGCCGGCTCGCGCACGCGCTGGATGCGCTGTCCGATCTTCACGACAGCCCTGATATCAGGGATGGAGTCGGTCGGCGCCGGCATGTCCGCGTCGAAGAACGATCCGGGGTGGACGCCCAGGACTGCCGCGATGCCCTGTAGGGTGCTGGCAGCGACCCGGTCCTTGCCGAGTTCATACTTCTGCACCTGCTGAAAGCTGATGCCGACAGCTTCGCCGAGGGCGCCCTGGCTCATGTGGGCGGCCAGGCGAGCGGCGCGAATGCGGGCGCCGAGGGCTGCCTCGAACTCCGGATTGCGACCGGTGCGCTTGGTGCGTTCGGGAGCGGCAGACTTCGGCTCGACGACGGCCGCCTCAGGTCGGGGTGCTCGCGCCATCAGCTCTCGACCTTCCGCAGCCTCACCCCGGCGCCGCCGCCGTTCTCCGGGATGAACTCGACGCCGGCGGCTTCGAGGGCCCGCCGGATGGCGTCAACGGTCATCGTGTTGGCGGAGACCGGCCCGGCTATGCGCTCCAGACGCTTGATCGTGTCTACAGACACACCGGCGCGGGTAGCGAGGTCGCCTTGTTCGATGCGCGCCATAGCCCTGGCGCCTCGCAACTGCTCTCCGGTGAGGATCAAATTACACCTTTAGGTATTTTCTTCATCTTAAGGCTTGACGCCGATACGGGGCAGGCCTTGCACCTTTGTGTATCGCAGCCGCCTTGAAGAGGCAAGCCGATGCCCGCTCTCCTCCGCTTATTATCCCCCGCCGCGCGGCCTACCCGCTCGGCCCCACGTCCGTCCCTCATCACGGCCGAGGGCCGGTATGACGGGAAGGCCATCATGGCCCTCGCGCACTCCCTGGCCCGCGACGACGTCGCCGACGCGGCGCGCCGCGGCCGGGTCCGCCGCTACAAGGTCGCCCTGCGCGACGCCCTGGCCTCCGCTTGGTCCACCGCGCAGACCCAGCGCTGGTGCTTCCGGCGCGACGCCGCCTCCGCCCTGCCGGCCTCGCACGCCGCCATCCTCCTCGAGCGCACCGCCGCCCTGATCGGCATCGACAGCGGCCGGCGCATGGTCGCCGAGGTCGCCATGCTCGACGCCCGCGCCGCCGCCCTCGGGGTGCGCCTGTGAGCCGCCGTCGCCCGCACCTCGTCTGCCTCGACGGCGTCGGCATCGGCAAGCCGTCGACGACCCGCACCAAGGCGCTGCGCTCGCGCGGCTGGTGGTCCCGCCGGCTGGGCTGCGACCTCGACGTGGTCCGCCTGCGCGACATGGTGCCGTCGTGACCCGCCGCGCCCGCCACATCGCGCAGCTCGCGCCCTGGGCTTCGGCTCGCCCCTGCTACGCGCTCCGCCTCGGCGGCGCCCTCCTGCCGTTCTCCGTGCTGACCGACGACGCCCTGGCCGACCTGCGCGACCGCATCGCCGGCGACGTCCGCGGCGAGCGCGCCCGCCGGCGCTGAGCCGGCGCCCCATCCCGCCCCCTCCCTGGAGCTTTTCACATGCTGTTCGTGCGTGATCGCGCCCCCGCGTCCATCGCCCTGCTTCCGGCCCCGGCGCCCCTGCCGTCGCTTCGGGATGCCCTGGCCCGCCGCGCCGCGGTGTTCGGGCCCTACGACCTCGACGAGGCGCCCCCGGCCCCGCGGGGCGTCCTGGCGCGCTGCGCCGCTGTCCTGCGCGGGGTGGCCGACGTCCTCGAACCCGCGCGATGACCCGCCCGGCCCCGCACCCGCGGTTATGAGCGCGGGCGCTCCGGCGCCCTCCCGCCCGTGACCGATCTCCAGGCCGCCGCCACCGCTGCGGCCTCGGCATCGGCCCTCGGCCGAGATCCACCACGACCCGGAGGACATGACATGCGTGAGCGTGAAGGGCGGAGCCATGTCGGCTTGCCACCCGACTCGGGGAGGCCGGCGCGCAAGCGCTGGTGTCGCCCCGACGTCGCCCGGCCGGAGCCGGTGACGCGCCTCGACGTGCTGGCCGAGCTGCCGCACGCGGGGCGCAAGGACGTGCTGGCGGCATTGCTGGCCGGCAACGCCGCGGTGACGTTATGAGCGCCCCCGTCACGCGCCGCCGGGCGCTGGTGGCCTCCGCGGCCGCCGCGCTGGGCATCGGGGCCGGGGTCGCGCCCGCCCTGGCCGCGCCGGCAGCCGTTCCGGCTGTGAGCCCCGAAACCAAGGCGCTGCAGGCCGAGCTCGCCCGCCTGTCGCGGGAGTACCGGGTGGCCTGCCGCGAGGCGGACGAGGTCAGCGAGCGCGTCGAGTACCCCGACCCGCCGGAAGCGCTCTACGTGCGGCCGGGCGACCGCAGCCTGTTCATGCGTCAGCCCGAGCCGTCGTGGTCCGACAAGGCCAACGGGCGCGACTGGTGGGCGGACCCCCGCACGGTCGAACACCTCCGAAACGACGCGTTCCGTCGTCTCGATGGCTTGGGCTGCCCCGCTGCCTGCGCGCGCCGAGACGAGATCCTGGCCGCCATCGAGCGGTGGGAGGCCGAGGACACGGCGGCCGAAGACGCGGTGGGATACACCGCCGCACAGGACCGCTTCGACGCCGCGAGCGCGGCCTACAGGGCGTTCCGCATCCGCCTCGTCGAGATGCGGACCGATGACCCCGACGCGCTGACCGTGAAGGCGTTGGCGATCGTCGACCTGTGCGACCGGAGCGAGGCGCGCCTCGACTCCCTCATCGCGCGGGCCATGGAGCGGGACAGCGGGGCGCACGAGACGGCGCTCGCCCTGTCGATGGCGCGCGACTTCATCGCCCTGTTCGGCACCAGCGCGTGGGTGTCGGCGTGATCGCTCGGCGCGGGTTCCTCCGCACCCTGGCGGGGCTGCCGTTGGTCGGCGGCTCCATCGCTCTCGTCGGGGAGCCAACCGCCGCGGCCGTGCCGGTCACGGACGCGCTGCGCGACCGTTACGTCGACTGGCTCGCCACCGAACTCGGCCACACCCTCATCGAGCGCGACGGGCTCCGCGCCGAGCCGAAGTGGCGCGACTTCGTCATCGATCACAGGCGCGAGTGGTGCCGTACCACGCACGTCCTGAACCCCGATCCGACGTCGGAGCGGTTCCGGCTTCTGCCGGCCGTGCCGCCGTCGAGCCGGGCGGCGGTGACCCTGTCGGCCGCCGGCGTGCCGCTGGTGGGAGGGCTCGGCCGTGGCTGACGGGTCCTTTAACCACTACGACGACGCCGACAAGGCGATGCACGACGCACAGGACGTGTTCCTCGTGCTGTCGATCGTGCTCAACAACACCGACCTGCCGGTCGAGGACAGCTTCCGCGAGGCGCTGGGAACCGTCGCCCGCCTCGGGGAGCAAAGCGCGAAGTCGGCCCTCGTCAGCCTCGACGCCATGAACAGGGAGGCTCGCCATGGGTGAAGTTCCGACCCTCACCCGCCGCGGCCTCGTCCGGGGTGCTGGCGCTGCGATCGGGGCAACGGCCGCCGGGCTCGCGGGCTCGGCACTGGCGAGCCCCGCACCGGACCTCGACGTCGGGCTGCTCGACCTCATCGGCCGGCACGCCGGGGCGCTGACCGCGTGCGTGCAAGCTGAGGACGAGGCGGACCTCCGGGCCCGCGACGCGGCGGCGGCCGAACCGCCGTGGCCCGACGCCCTGCGGTGGCGGTCGACCGATTTCCCGCGCACGAGCTACGGGCGGGCGGCCTCGGACCCGATCGGGGACAAGGGGGAGCGCCGCTACATCCGCCGCGGGGTCGAATGGCTGCGGACGTCCACGTTCACCGCGCAGTGGACGCCCGAGGCCGAGGCGCGGCGGCGGGAGATCGTCGAGGCGTACGATCGCTGGTGCGCGGAGCGCCACGAGGTCGACGTCCGCACGGGGTACGCCGCAGCGGATCAAGCCAGGCGCGCGGCGGTCGTGGTCCTGCGCGAGATCGAGCGGGAGATCGCAGAGACGCCGGCCCGCACGCTGCCGGGGTTACGGGCGAAGGCCTCATGGGTGGCGGACCATGTCGCCACTGATCCCTATGCCGACGAGGACCTCGGCGAGGCGTTCGCGCGTGAGGTGGCGGGCTTCGGCGAGGCTGCGTCGTGAGCCGCGCCCTGCCGACGAGCAAAAGGGCCGGAGCAGCGCTCCGACCCTTCACCTTCGACGATCGTCCTTCGATCAGCGGCGCCAGTACATCCGTGGTCGCCGCGACCGAAAGGGCGATCTCGACGTCACTCGGCCTGGAGCTTGTCCGCAGACATTTTGCCAGACCTGTTGTCCTTGGTCAGCTCGAAGCTGAGCTTCTGACCTTCCGACAGGTTGGTCATGCCGGCCCGCTCGACAGCGGAGATGTGCACGAACACGTCCTGATTGCTATCGTCGGGCTGGATGAAGCCGAAACCTTTGGTGGCGTTGAACCACTTCACTGTGCCGTTAGCCATGATGAACTCCTGTTCCCATGCGTAGAGGATCGCTCGAACGCAGATGCGTCGAGCGAGGTGATATCGAGAGTACTAGGGAGAGGTCATCAGCGTGTGCGGGGCGCTGGGGCATCACCGCACGATGGCTTGAACGAACAGCCTAAGATCGATGATTTAGACTTGGGCTTCATGCGACCGGAAGTCAAGGGAGTTGCACTTCATTCCCGCGACGTCCTCGTAAGAGCGGCGTGGTGGGTCGCTCTGGCGGCCTACCTCGTATGGTGGGCGCCGGCCATTCTCCTTCGGGTCGGCGCGCTGTTGGCGGGCCGGGTGCGGTTCGGGCTCGTCATCACGCTCGGCCGGGCGCTGGCGGGGCTCGGGTGCACCGCGGCCGCGTGCCGGGTGTACCGTCACGAACAGCGGCGAGCCGGACGGAGGATGGCGGCGATGCGGGCGCGGCGGCGGCGGTGATCTCCGCCGGGCTACTCGTCCGAGGCCGACTTCGGGGTGCGCTTCGGCTTGCGCGGGGTCGGCACCACCTCGCGCAGCTCGCCGTTCGGCCCCCGTTCCTGCACCAGTGGACCGCCGTTGACGCCGCCGATGTGCAGTTCGGCGCCGGGTGTCGCGTTCTGCAGAGCCGCGGCGATGCCGGCCTGTGCTGCCGCGGCGGCTTCGGCCACTCGCGTCTCATGCGGAAGGTCGGCGGGCGCCTGCGATGCCTGCCGACGCGCCCCGCGCTGGGCGGCTCCGGCCGGCCTGAGGCGCTTGGATTCCTGCTCCTTGTCGTCCCGGTAGACCTTCAGGTCGTGGATCGCTGCGTCGAGGGCCATGGTCCTGAACCCGGCACGCATCTCGGGATCGCTCCAGTCGACAGGGAGCCCTTCGCCGGTCTGCTGCCTCCTATCGTCGACCTCGGGGCGCACGGCCAGGAGGACGTCGACCATCTTCGACACAGCTTCATGCACGCGGGCCTGCGTCTCCGAGTCCTTCACCCACGACTTACCGGACGCCAGTTCAAAACGCCGGATCGCGTTCGCGATGCTGCGCAGGACGAGGGCGGTCTCGTTGTCGCCGAGCAGGTAGTCGAAGTCGAAGGTGCGCTCCAAGCGCCGCTCAACCTCCTGACCGAGCGAACGCCCCGACAGGGACGCGGCGTGCTCAAGCTGCTTCCGAAGCTCGATCGTGGTCCGGCTGAGGAGCGCGACCCGCTCGCCCGGGCCATCCGGCGTGGCTGTCTTCGGCATCTCTCATATCCCCTGCACACAGTGTATCGTCTATCATTCTCACATTTGACACGCAAGAGGACCATGGCGTAATATGAGAATGATAGGCGATACGCGGAGCCGCGATCATGGACGAGGAACTGAAGCGCGATCTGGCGCGAGGGGTCCCGGTGAAGGTGCCGTCCCTCGCAGACGCGCTGAACCTGTCCCGCAATGGGCTGTATCTCGCGATCCGGCGGAAAGAGGTCGCCTCGACCCGCATCGGCCGGTCGATCCGCGTGCCGTCCGAGGAAGCCGCTCGGCTGCTCGGCCTGCAGGCGCAGACCGAAGCGGCCTGAGAACGCCGAAAGCCCGCCAGTGGGCGCCGGCGGGCTTTCAGGACTGCGGATCTGGTGTGACAACCGAAGAGATACCGCAGGACCCGGCAAATTGGAAGGGCGCCCGACGCTGAAAGGCGAAGGGTCAATGCACACAGTCCAGATTTCCGGCGCCAGCAGTGCGCCGCCCCCGATCCTCCTGCAGGCCGATCGCGTCCGCCGGCGCATCTCGGCGTCCGACAGCGTCGCGGCCCTCGTGGCCTCCCTCGCCTTCGGCGAGCCCCGCCGCAGCGACCTCGCGGCGCTGGCGAGCGTGACATCGGCCCGGGTCGCCGACGCGATGGGGGTGCGCTCCTGATGGCCGACGTCGTCCGTCTCCCCATCCGCGAGCGCGTCGCGGTCCTGACCTACCCGGCCGAGCACGAGTGGCAGGTCACCACCTACGAGGTCGGGCTCGGGAGGGTGCTCCTGCAGCGTACCTTTCACAACCCGCACCATGCCTGCGACCTGCTCACAGTCCTCGGCCGCGACGGCGCGCACCGCATCGTTATCGAGCCCGAGGCCGAGCGCTGGCGACACCTGATGCACTACAGCCGGCACGATAAGGCGGAGGCGCGCTTATGAGCGTCCCGTCCCTCGACCATATGTTCGCCGAGACCCTGGCCGACGACATCCGGCGCCAGGCCGGCGACCGCAGCGCGGAGCTCTCGGCTTTCGTGGTGGCCCGTTCGTTCCGCTGGGCCGAGCGCGCGGCACTCGCCTCGCTGGCGATCGGCGAGGTGGACGTCGAGCTCAGCCAAGCCGCGCGACACTACTGCCGGCGCCGCCTCCGTGTGGACGTCCGTGGTGCCCTCGGCCGCGAGGCGACGGACGCCGTCCGCGACGCCGTGCTGTTGCGGTCCGGGCTGCTGTTCGGCGCCCGGCTAGCGACGCGGCTCCGCGAAGGGTCGCGGCCGTGAGCCGGCGCAACCGCGCTCCGGGCGGGCCGGTGGAGGTGACCCGCCCGCTCGGCATCGTCGCGACCGGCCGCCGCCGCGGCCTGCGGCTGACGATGGTGGAGCAGGACGGCCGCCAGGGCGTCGAACTGCGCCACGTGGCGCTGTCGCCGAGTGCGGCAGTCGCGCCGCTGGGGCATCGGACCGTCGTGCCGCTGACCGCGCTGGCCGCGGTGGTGGCGCTTCTCTCCGGCGTGAAGGTGGAGGGCAAGCCCTGATGCGCCGCCCCGCACCTCCATCCGGCCGGATCCCGCGCGCGCGGGTCCACATCGTCCCGCGAGGCCTGATCGGAGGTCTCCCATCCAACGCGCTCTTGTCGCAAGTTCGCGAACACACCGAGCTCGGCGAGCGCGTGCGGCTGCATCGGTTCGGCTACCGCGCCTTCGACGTCGTGCGGAACGGTGATCGATGGCTTGTCCTGCCTGTCGTGGGTCGCTCGACGCCGATCGGCACCTTCGACAACGTCTGGGCCGCGCTGGCGGCGGGCGACGCCTACATCGAGGCTGTGCGCCGAGGCGAGTTCGACGAAGAGAGCGACGACGGCGATCCGCGAGGCGCGGCATGAAAGGCCCCGTCTCCACCAATCTCAAGGCGTCATTCCTCGCGAACACCAAAGGGCTGACACAGGTCCAAATCGACTGGCTGACGAGGCGCAACGGCGTGCCGCCGCTGGCGCTCGCCTACGACGGGGACGGCTACGGATGGCCGATCGGCGCCGCCAAGGTCGAGCGGGTCGGGCGGCGCTTCCAGTTCCGACCCGAGGACGGCGTCGGCGCCTTCGTAGTGATCGCCCGCGACGACCTGGGCGGCCCTGCGGACCTCGTCGCCTATGAGCCGAAGGCCGGATGGACCGCGCCCTGGCTCGGTGCCGTGCCGCTGCTCGGCCTGCAGGACCTCTTGGCGCAGCGCGACGACGGCCCCCTCCGCGTCCATCGCGACATGCTGACATGGCTGCAGGACGACCGCGCCGGCGTGGTGATCCTCGCTCCGGGCGAAGCCAGGCGCATCCTCGAAGGCCTCACACTGCAAGCCGACGACCTCGCCCATGGAGAGGATTTGCGGCGCCTCCTCACCCCGCCTCGACCGCGCATCATGGTCCCGGCTCTCTCGAACCTTGAGGCCGCGTGATGGCCGGTGGTCCCATCGACTTAGACGAGGCGCGTCGTCGACAGAAGAAAGCGAGCCGCGCCGCCAAGGCTCCGCCGCCGCGGTCCGACGACGATACGCGGCCCGTCATCGCGATCCGGCCCGGCGAGCTGCCCCGCATGGTGTCTGAGACCGAGCGGGCCATCATCGCGGCCCGCCTCGGCATCTACCAGCGCGCCAACGCCCTCGTGACGGTGGGGCTCGTGCCGGTACTGACGCACGAGCAGGAAAGCGTGCAGGCACAACAGATCGTGGCGCTGGGCGACCACGCGCTCCTTGAGGCCGCATCCGTCGCGGCGGCTTTCGAGAAGTTCGACGGCCGCGCGGGGGAGATGGTGCCGGCTAACGCACCCATGATGGTTATCAAGGCGCTGGAGCAGCGCGTGGGCCGGTTCAAGTTCCCGCTGCTCGCCGGCATCGTCAACGCGCCGACGATGCGAGCCGACGGCTCCATCCTGGCCGCGCCGGGGTGGGACAAGCGGACGGCCCTGCTGTTCGATCCGGTGGGAGTCGAGTTTCCCGCCATCCCCGAGCGGCCGTCGCAGACCATGGCGCGGGCCGCCCTCGACGCGTTGCTGGAGATGATCGCGGGGTTCCCGTTCGTGGGCGAGGCCGATCGTGCCGTAGCGCTGTCGGTCATCCTGACGAGCTGCATCCGGAGAGCGCTGCGCACCGCACCCCTGCACGGCTTCACGGCACCGACCCCAGGCACGGGCAAGAGCAAAATCGTCGACCTGTCGTCGGTCATCTCGACCGGCCGGGAGGCCGGCGTCGTCGCCATGGGCGCGAACCCGGAAGAGATGGAGAAACGGCTTGGGGCCCTGCTGATGGCGGGCTCTGCCATCGCCATCGACAACGTCGAGGCGACGCTGGGGTCCGACCTCCTGTGCCAGATCCTGACGCAGACGACGGTGCGGCCGCGCATCCTCGGCAAGTCGGAAACGCCCGAGCTGCCCACGAACGTCCTCGTCACGGCGACAGGCAACAACCTCGTGCTCGGCGGCGACATGACCCGTCGCGGGCTGCTGTGCCGCCTGGACGCCGGCGTCGAGCGGCCCGAGCTTCGCACCTTCGACTTCGACCCGGTCGAGCGCGCCAAGGCGGAGCGCGGCAGGCTCGTGGTCGCGGCCCTGACGGTCCTGCGCGCCTACCAGCACGCCGGCCGGCCCGCGCAGAAGGCGCCGCTCGGCTCGTTTGAGGAATGGTCTCGCACCGTGCGCGACGCGCTGCTGTGGCTGGATTGTGCGGATCCGGTCGACACGATGGAGAGCGCCCGCGCGCTCGACCCGAAAATGGAGCGGCTGCGCGCCGTGATGGTGACGTGGCGCGAGGTGATCGGTTCGGAGCGGGTCACACTGAGCGAGGTGGTGCAGCGCGCTTCGGAGAAGGCGACACCGTCGCACTTCGACCCGAACGGCAAGGCGCCGTTCCTCCATCCCGAGTTCCGGGACGCCCTGCTGGCCGTGGGTGGCGCCGGCGGCTTCGTGGATGCCGTGAAGCTTGGGACGTGGTTGGGCCGCAACAAGAACCGCGTCTTGGATGGAGACTCGTTCGAGGCCGACGGAAGCCACAAGGGCACCTCCTCGTGGCGGCTGAACAGCGCCAAGGCCCCCGCGCAGCGCTCGTCCTCGCCCGGTTCCGCGTCCTCCGCCCACTCTTTCTGGGACGGCGGGAAGCCTCGGTTCTGAGGGTCCTGGGAGGACCTTGGAGGACCTTGGAGGGGGTATTCTCTTAGACGCATGGAAACTGTCAAAATGACCTTTTCTGACACTTCGCATGAGAGGGCTGAAAAACCCCCTCCGACCCCCTCCGACCCCCTCCCAATCGGTTTTGGCGAGGTCCGTGCCGGCATCACCCGCGAGCTGCACGCTCTGGCCGATCTCGGGCTTTCCGATGCTGCTGCGCTGGCCCGCGCCGTCGAGATCACCGCGGCGAAGATCCGCAACAGCCCGGTCCTGGTCGAGCGGCAGGCCCATGACGGCCAGTGCCACGCCTGCGGTCAGTCCCTCGACGATGCCCGGCCCGTGGTCGCGGTCATGCAGGCGAAGGTCGGCAGCCTGTGGGTGCACGGCGGCGAGTGCCACGACGCGCACCGGCGGCGCCGTGCCACGCTCGTCGACAGGATCATGCGGAGCGCCGGTTACGGCGCCGAAACATCGGGAGAAGCGGCATGAGCGGCCACACCAAGTCCCTCGCCTTCACCCCCATCGCAGACCGCCTGTCCAAGCTGATCCCGCGCCTCGCGTCGGACCAGGCCGGCGAGGTGGTCGCCACCGCCGCGGCGATCGGCAGGACGCTGGCGGGTGCCGGGCTCGACTGGCACGACCTCGCGGCGCGTCTCACGGGCCAGACCCTCACCGATCTCCTCGCCAAGGCCGACGCACGGCCAACCTCACCGTCGCCTCCACCACAGAGGCCTGCCCCACCGCCGAAGCCCGAGCCGTCGCCCTGGCCCACCTTCGGCACGACGTCTCACGCCCGGCGCAAGCTCTGGCTCGCCGCCATCGCGAAGGACGCCGAGATCATGGCGACGGTGGAGTCCGACATCTTCGCGGCCTTCCGCGGCAGAATGGCCGACGCGCCTGACGCGGTGACGACCGACGACACCCGCCTGTTCAACCGGCTCGCGCGTGCGGCCTGGACGAAGGGCCTCAGGATCGACCGCGAACCGCCACCCTGGCCGACCTGGGCCAAGCTCTCGCACTTCGGCCGGCTCGGGATGCTGGACGTGGTGGTAGCCGAGGCCGCCCTCACCGAAACGGAGGCCGAGACCATGACGGCGTTCCGCGCCGCCTACTATCGCCACCAGATCACGCCGGGCGGGAAGCTCATCCGCGTGTTCAACGCCGCGTGCCGGAACCTGTGGGACCGCGGATGGCGGCCGGAGCAGAAAGCAGCATGACGACGCTCGACCTCGCCCCCGCGCCTGCGTCCAGCGGCGCCGCGCTGCCGCCCGATCTGCGGGGCCTCGCGCCGGTCGACGGGACCCGACGCATCCTGGCCGTGGACATCGGGGCCCATGGCGCCGCGGCCTTGCTCGACGAGGCGGGCGACCTGCTCGACGTCGTCGACCTGCCGACGCTGGAGGCGGGTCCGGCGTGCCGGCCCGAGATCAGCCCTCACCTGTTCGCCGCCATCGTCCGGCGCTGGGCCCCATCGAGGGCGTGGGTGGAATGGATCGGGCCGCGTGCCGGCGACCGCCCGGCCGGCGCCTTCGCGTTCGGCGGAAGCCGCGCCACCGTTGAGGCCGTGCTGGCGTGCTGCGGCGTGCCATTCCGCACCCTGACGCCGGCCGTGTGGAAGCGCTGCGCCGGGATCCCGGCCGGCAAGGGCATGAAGGATCTCGCGCGGTCGCGGGCGATCGAACGGTGGCCGGTGCACGCCGAGCTGTTTGCGCGCAAGCTCGACCACGACAGGGCCGAGGCGGCGCTGATCGGATGGGCTGGGCTTCAACGGGAGAGGGCTGGACGATGACGGACAGGCACGAGGACGCGCCGCACCCGCTCCGCTCGACGCTGGCCTTGCTGGAGCGCGAGGCGGCCCGGCGGGCGAAGGGCACCCCGGCCGGGACGACGCGGCTGCGGGACGACGAACTCGCGGCGCTGGTGGCACTGCTGCGGCGCGAGGCCGGAACGGCGGCGGTCGAGACACAGAGGGTGACGGGACGATGAGCAAGGGCAACACGAAGGCCAAGGCGGCGTCGATCGACATGACCGCGCCGGGAGCCACCCGGCACATCGAGGTCACGGTGAGCAAGCAGACGACCGACTCCATGCGGGAGATTGGCGGCAGCGAGTGGGCGCTGTGGAACGACACCCTGCTCCAGCGCACGATGCTGGCCTGTCCGCAGTATGCTGGCCCGGACGGCATGGCGCTGGACAACTACAACGCCGGCGTCGCCGGCCTCGCCCTGCGGGCCTTCGCGCCGCGGGACGAGGTCGAGTCCATGCTCGCCTCCGCCGCCGTCGCCATGCACGCCAGCGTGATGGAGTGCTCCCGCAGGGCCATGCTGCCGCAGCAGCCGAGCGACGCGGGGAGCCGCTTGCGCCGCGACGCCGCCAACTCGGCCCGGACCCTGATCGAGCTGACCGAAGCGATACAGCGCCGCCGCGGGAAGGGCACGCGCCAGACGGTGCGGGTCGAACGAGTCATCGTGAACGAGGGTGGGCAAGCCTTGGTGGCGGGCGCTGTGACCACCACCGCACCGCTGCCCGCCTCGCCTCCGGCGCCAGCGGCCATCGGGCAGGGCGCGGCACCCATGGCGATGTTCGACGCCGAGCCCGTCGCGGTAGGGGCGGGGGCGGGGGAGGGGGAGCGCGATGCTGGATCGGACGGTTGACCCCATGCACCGGGGGAGCCCGTCGCCCCACTGTCCTCAAAAGCTGTCATGCGAGGCCGTGGACGCCGCCGACATGCCGCCGGCCTGCGGGGCCAGGACCCGGAGCGGCGCGCCCTGTCGCAACATGGCGATGGCGCGGGGGCGGCGGTGCCGGATGCACGGCGGGCTGTCGACAGGGCCGCGCACCCCGGAGGGCATCGAGCGCCACCGCGAGGCCGTCACGCGCCATGGTGGGCGGAGCCAGGCCAGCCGAGACTTCCGGCGGCTGGTGCGCCAGCTCCAGGCCGACGCGCGACGGCTCGTTGAGGCGGTGTGAGAGGTGTAGGTTTCCAGCGTGGTTTCCATCCCCTACGCGCGAGGCTGGCGCAGTCAACCCGCCGGCTGCGCCTCGCTCCGGTCGAGCGTGGCCGAGAGCCTGATGCCGAGCGCGGCGAGGATGCCCAGCACGGTGCTGAACTTCGGGTCGCCGTCCGGCCCGAGCGCCTTGTAGGCGCCTTCGCGGCTCACACCGGCGTCGGCGGCGACGCGACCCATCCCGCGGGCGCGAGCTACGAGGTTGAGCGCGTTGCGGATCACGGCAGGGTCGTTGCTGGCGAAGGCTTCGGACACGAGCTCGACCTGGTCGGCCGAGTCGGTGAGGTACTGGGCGGAGTCGAAGGGTACGGTGTCGAGGGGCATGTGTTCGCCTCCAAAGGCGGACGATGTCGGAATGTCGGAATGTTGGAGCGGCAGGCCGGGCGCTCTCATAAGTCGAGCACCATGGACTGAGCGCGGGCGATATCGCGGGCCTGAGAGCCCTTGTCCCCGCCGCAGAGCAGGATCACGACCTCGGCGCCGCGACGGGTGAAGTAGACCCGGTAGCCGGGGCCGTAGTCGACGCGCACCTCGCTCACCCCGCCGCCGACCGACTTCACGTCGCCGAACAACCCGACCTCGAAACGCGCGATGCGCTTCGCGATCCGGCTGCGGGCCGTGATGTCGGCCAGAGCATCGAGCCAAGCGACGAAGGTAGGGGTGGAGCGCACTTCGACCATGTGTGAACTATAGGTCACACCGCCTCGGATGTCAACTGTAGTTCACACGGGCTTGCGCTCCCGCCCCGTCCGGCGTATTACATTCTGGTCAACGGACGTTGGCTAGGACGTAAAGCCATGGCAAACGGTGCCTTCGTGAGCTACTGCCGCGTCTCGACTGCCCGCCAAGGCCGCTCGGGGCTCGGGCTCGATGCCCAGCGCGCCGCCGTGGCGGGCTACCTCAACGGCGGCGACTGGCGCGTGGTCGGCGAGTTCGTCGAGGTCGAGAGCGGGAAGAACGACGCCCGGCCCGAGCTCGCCCGCGCGCTGGCCTGCGCCCGGCTCCACCGCGCCGCGCTGGTGGTCGCGAAGGTCGACAGGCTCACGCGGTCGCTGGCCTTCCTGTCGCGGCTGCTTGAGGCCGGCGTGGACGTCCGGTTCTGCGATCTGCCGCAGATCGAGGGGCCGACGGGCAGGTTCATGCTCCAGCAAATGGCGGCCGTCGCCGAGCTTGAGGCCGGCATGATCGCGGACCGCACCCGCAAGGCGCTGGCGGCCGCCAAGGCCCGCGGCGTGAAGCTCGGCGGAGATCGTGGCGCCCGGCTGTCCGATGCCCAGCGCGCGCAGGGTCGAGCTGCCCTGTCGGCCCGCGCGAAGGCCCGCGCCGCCGACTTGGCCCCCGTGATGGCCGAGCTACGCGCCAGCGGTGCGACGTCGCTGGCGGGCCTCGCCGCCGGCCTCAACGATCGCGGTGTTCCGGCGAGCCGCGGCGGCCGGTGGTCGCCCGTCCAGGTCGCCCGCGTGCTGCGCGACCTCGCGGCGTGATGTCGGCCAGGCCCTCTACAGCAAGGGCAGAAGGCCGCTATTCGCCGGGTTGCTGAAGCTCATGCTCGGCGGGATCGGGATGGGGGAAATGAACGACAGCCGGGCGACGAGCATCACGCCGCCCATGTCGATGGTGAGCGCTTGGCCGTTCCCGAAGTCAGGCGGCATGTCGAGGTTGATCGTGATGCCGTGACCGATGGCAATAGGCTGGCCTGTCACAAGCGTGCCGCCCTGCGGGTACGTGATCCTCACGGCGCCGCGCACCCGCCCCTCGACCGCGACAAGGCTGCCCGAGTAGATACCGCCGCCGACGTCGGTTCCTGTCACGCCGTCATCGCCGATATAGACTACCGCGCCGCCAGACTGTGTCCCGGACTGATAGTCCATCCGGTAGAGAGCACCCGCCATCGTCGTCCCTCCCACGAGCCCGTGGCGGCCCGTGCCCCGATCCTCACCGCAACCTGTCATCGTGACAAGCCTGCCCTGGTGGGATGCGTCTCCCGCTCAGAACGCCCGCCGCCTCCGCCGCGCCGGCGGTCGGCCGAACAGCATCCTCAGCGCTCGGACGATCCACGGCCTGCGGCGCTCGGCGAGTTCGGCCGCCAGCCTGTCGCGCTCGGCCCTGATCTCCGCCGACCGGGTCCGTTCCGCCTCCACCAGCGCCGCGAGCACCTGCGCGCGGCCGGCCTCGATCCGCAGGGACTCGGCCTCGTATCGGACGCCGCGCATCTCGGTCCGTGCCTCGGCCAGTTCCTCCGTCAGCCGGTCGACGTGGGCCTCGAGGAAATCCACCAGCGACCGCGCGCCCCTACGGTCGGGCTCGATTTCGTCGGGATCGTCGGCCAGCGCGTCCGGCACCGCAACCAGCGTTCCGCCCGTCGGCGCCGATCGGCGCGGCCAGCCCCGGCGCAGCGCCAGTCGCTTCGTCGCCTCGGGCGACAGGCCGAGCATGGCGGCCGCTTCGTCGTAGGACACCCACCGCGACGCCTCGACCGCCATCCCGCGCCCCCGCTCGGCCGGGACGGGCGCCCCGGAGCCGGGCAGGATGCGGCTCGGCCGGTGTGCGGGCAAGGCGTTTCCCGCCGCGCCGGCGCCGTCCACAGCGCGTCGACCCGACCGCTGGGCGGCCCCTTGCGATCCGCCCGCGGTGGTCGCATACTGAGGTCTGAGGTTGATCTCGGTCCCTCCTGCCTATCGGGGCTGCTTCGGCAGCTCGCAGGCCCCTTCCCGCCCTCGGCGAATAAGGTGGCACTGTGCCCGATCGGACCTTTCCGCACCCCGTCCTGCACCGCCTCCGACCCCGCGCGCTCGCGTCGGGCCTCGCTGCGTGGGCCGCCTTCGCGGCCATCACGCTCACAGCGTCCTGCTCACATCATCCGCCGCCCGGAGCCGTGACGGCTGGCCGGGGCTCGCTCGTGTCCACCTTCACCGGGGCGGCCAGATGACAGCCCCGATCCCGTCTCGCCCGTCCACGGCCTTCGCAACGCCAGCGTGGACCATCCCGATCCGCACCGTCCCGCGCGCCGCTCGATGGAGTAGGTGATGGCGGCACGCGCAAAGGTGACATCGTCCGGCCCCGGTCTCAGCGTCATTGAGAAGGCGGTCGCGAGCCTTCTCAGGAAGCAGGTGCTCGTGGGCATCCCCGGCGACAGCGCGCCACGCGCGCCCGAGCCAGGCCAGAAGGGCACGCCGCCCTCGAACGCCGTCATCGGCTACATCCAGGAGTTCGGCGACGACGAGAAGCATATCCCGGCCCGGCCCTTCCTGGTGCCGGGTGTCGAGAATGCGCGGCCCGCGATCGTCAAGGGCATGGAAAACGCCGCCCGCGCAGCATTCTCCGCCCAGCCGAGCAAGATCAACGACGGTCTGCACGAGGCCGGCCTATCCGCTGAAGTCTCCGTCAAGAAGAAGATGATCGACGGCCCTTTCGCGCCTCTGTCCGACCGCACCATCGAGGCTCGCGCGCGGCGCCGCAACTCGGAGACGGGCAAGCTCCTCGGCGATGGTCGAAGCAAGGACGCCCGTTCCTTTCTCAAGCTCCGCGCCGAGGGCGTGCCCGACGACGTGCTGCACGACGCCGGCCTCGCGAAGCCGTTGCTCGACACCTACGACCTCCAAAGGTCGGTCACCCACGTGATCAAGGACAGGTGAGATGGCGACCACCACTCCCCGGCAGCCGGCCCCATCGCGCTCCATCCCGATCCGCACCGTCTCACGCGCCGCGCTGGAGGCGCTGGTGGCGAGGCTCACCGCAGAGGGGATGCAGCATGTTCGGTAGGCGTCGCCGGCAGCCCCCCGCACCTCCTGCCCACCCGGCGCTCCTGGACAGCGAGCTACAGGCCGTCGCCAGTTGGGTGGCCGGCACCCCGCGCGTCCACGCATCCTTCGATGACGCCGCCTTTCTCGAAATGACCGAAGGGCTGATGCGTGTCCTGGCCCCGCACGGCAATCAACGATCCGATGAGATGAGGGCCGCACTGGTCAAGGTGCTGGCGATGGTGTCGAGCCTTCCCGTGCTGCGCGGCTCCGACGAAGACGTGTTCAAGCTGTCGACAGTCCTACGCGAGGACTTTTACTCCGAAGTGATGCGGCTTCGGCGCGCGTTCATTCAAGATGCTGAGAGCGGGAGGATCTGACCATGTCGGAGAACATTAAAGACTTCTTCTTCGGTTTCGGCTTCAAGCTCGACACCGCGTCGCAGGCCAAGGTCGGCCTCCCCGACCTTCGACCCGCTGTCGATGGCGTCGGCCTTCTACCATCACCTCGTCCGGGGCGCGCAGGGCTTGCTCGGGCAGGCGGTCAGCTCGGGCGGCACACACGAGCACGGCGTCACCCACGCGGGCGGCGCCTTCATGCGGGCCATGAACGGGCTGCACCAGATCCTGGCCCAGCCGTCCGGCGCCCTGCTCTCGGCCTTCAACGGGCAGCACACGGTCACGGCGAACGCGTCGGGCGTGCAGGTCGCGTCCAGCGCCGGCATCGCGCTCCAGTGCCCTTCTTCGGGCCTGTCCCTGCCGTCCAACTCCATCGGCGGCACCGCCCTCGCCGCCGGCGCCGCATCGCAGAACGTCGGTGCGCTGTCGGGCGACGTCACCGGCACGCTGCCGAGCGTCCAGGTGGTGTCCGTCCTGAACGTGTCGAACGCCAACCTTCTGCCCAACGCCGCCAACGACAGCGCGGCCGCGGCGCTGGTGCCGCCCGTGCAGGTCGGCCACCTCTACCGCAATGGTTCGCAACTCATGGTGAGGGTGGCGTGACAGAGCAATGGCTTCGGCGATGCGTGCTGTCCCTGTCCGGGTCAGCGTCGATCTCCATCCCCAGCGGCAGACAGACCGACCTCACGGTGGAGGCTTCGATCGTCGCGGCGTCAGTGATCTCGCCCAACCCGAGTCGCTTCCGCATCTATAACCCGAACGAGGCGACCATCTCAGCCCTCAAGGGGAAAGAGTTTCAGACACTCACTTGGCAGGCGGGGTACGAAAACAACATCGGGCTCATCTATAGCGGTGACGTCAAACAAAGCATATACGCGCATGCCGAGAACGTCGTAGACAGCTACATCGATATTTGGGCCGTCGAGCATGGTAACGCTCACCAGCAGGCGCGGGTCAGCTCTACGCTGGCCGCCGGCTGGACGCCGAAGGACAAATTGCAGTTGGCGCTCGACGCCATGAAGCCCTTTGGGATTACAGGCCTCGGCCTCGTCAACGTCGACCTCGGAAGTCCGAAGTATTCGAGGGCTCGGCCCTTCTCGGGCATGGCTCGAAATCTGATACGCGATGTAGCTCTGTCACTCGGCGCCACGTGTTCGATGAGCAGAGGACTCGTTCACATCATCGACCATGAGCAGGCTGTCGAGACGGGCGGGCCCATCGTTCTCAACTCGAAAACTGGACTTGTCGGCTATGCCCAGCGTACAGAGAACGGCATCATTGCAAGGGTGCTAATCAACCCTGCAATATGGATCAATACGCAGGTAAAGATTGACGAAAGCAGCATTATCGACGCAGAGCAGAACAATAACCCCCTCACAGGCCCTGCTTCTACGCAGAACATGAATTTGATGAACACGGGTCGTATCGCAGCGGATGGTATTTACCGTGTGCTGTTCGTCGAGATAGAGGCAAGCACACGCGCGGCGCCTTGGTTCATGGTCCTGACCTGTCTCGCGATCAGTGCCTCTCCGAACGAGAGTCAGATCCACATGGGCTTCACGTGAAGGACGCCCTGCACCGCGTCGAGCACCGCAGGCTCAAGCGGTCCCTGCGGGCCGGCGACGAACTGGCGTTCAGCCCCGTCACCTTCTCCGGCGACCGCGTGCTGTCGCACACGATCCGCTTCGAGCGCGGCCGCTACCGGGTGCGGGACGCGGACGGGGCGGACCTCGGCGCCTTCGCGACCTTCGCGGCGGCGAGCCGGGCGGGGCTGCGGGAGTGACTGCGCTTCAATGATGCTGAGCGACTATTTCTAACAGTCTGCGGCGGCGCTCTTGATCCTGTAGCATAAAGCGCAGTTGATCGCTCTCATATTCGGCGCGGGTTCCGCCAAACTCTTTCTGCCACCAAGGCCAGTTTTCATCGATCCAAGCTCGATCAATAGGCCTGTTGCACACCATCTCATCCTCGCCTGGGTGGATCGACCTGCAATCGAGGTTCTGTTCCGCCCGTAACGTCAGCATGCCGCCGAACCCTGTGTCGCCGACGCCCGGCACTTTGCCCATCAGGTCGATGAGGACTCCTCCGGGCGCTTCGGCCGCTGCTCGCTTCACGTCCGCCAAGCGATAGGCCGAGTGGTGCTTGAGCAGGAAATCCGCGAGGCAGCGGTCGGCGATGTCGCTCGCCAGCGCCGTCGAGCCTCGCCCGAGGTTGGCGGCCGACAGCCTGTCGACGCAAGCATATCGCTCCGCATAGTCCGGGTCCGCATTCACCGCAGCGTCCTCCGCTCGACCTGGCGTCGCGCCGGCCAGCGTCACGAGGGCGGCGAGGGCGAGGGCTGTGGGGCGCATGGGGCGGACTGCGGATTGTCGAGGTTGCCGGGTGGCGCTCGGGGTGGGTCTCATCGAGAGGTGTTCGCGAAAGCGCCTATGCCGGCCTTCGCTTGGACGGCATCGGCGACCACACGCTCCTTCACCAGCGCCTTGACCTGCTCGCGCATGACCGCCTCCCCGACGCTGCCGGCCGTCTCTTCTTTGGCCTTGGACACCTCGAGCGCGGCGTCCTGGACGTCGGCCAGCGGCCGGCCGCAGATCGTCATGGCGGCGCTCGCCAACACGTCGGCGCTCTCGCCCGACTTCACGAGGCCGGGGAGCTGCCGGTCGGCGCAGTCGTAGAACTTGTCACGAAGGACCGCCATGGCTCGCATGGCGGTGTCGACGCGCTCCTGCTTCTCCGTGGCGG